>SKQI01000191.1 GCA_007119095.1 Wenzhouxiangella sp.
GATCAGCGCGTGGCCGAGGGCTTGCCGGTAACGCCGGGTTTTCTGTTTGCTGCCTTTCTTTGGCCGCGGGTCAAGGCGGGCGCGCAGGCCCTGGTCGAGCAGGGCAGGCCAGAGGTGGAAGCGCTTGCCGAGGCCGGCGAAGACGCCATTGCACACCAGGCCAGGCGGGTCGCCATTCATCGGCGATTTTCGGGGATGGCCAAGGAAATCTGGTGTCTGCAGCCGCGCTTCGAGAAACGACGCGGCAAGCGGGTGGCTCGATTGATGAACGAACGCAGATTTCGAGCCGCCTATGATTTTCTGCTGCTGCGCGTGCTGGAAGACCCGGCACTGTCCGAACTGGCCCAGTGGTGGACCGAGATCCAGAAGGTGGACGGCGAAGAACAGGCCAAGCGGATGGACCCGGCAGGTCCTGGAAAACGCCGCCGTCGGCGGCCGCGCAAGCGTAAGGCTGGGCCATGAAAAGTGCATGGGTTGGCTTGGGCAGCAACCTGGGCGACTCCATGGTCTTGCTGCGCCAGTCCATGGCCCAGCTGGCGCGCCTGCCCGAGACTCAGCTCAGGGCCGTGTCGACGCCCTACATAACCCAGCCATGGGGAGAAACCAACCAGCCAGAATTCATCAATGCCGTCGCCAAGCTGGCGACTGACCTGCCGCCCCGAACCTTGCTGGAGTCCCTGCTGGCGATCGAGAAACAGCTGGGCAGGCAGCGGTCCGGCAAGCGATGGGGGCCGCGTCTGATCGATCTGGACCTGCTGATTTACGAAGGGGTTGTCATGGACGAGCCGAATCTGGTGCTGCCGCACCCGCGCCTGCATCAGCGTGCGTTCGTGCTGGTGCCGCTTAATGACTTGTCCCCGACGCTGGAGGTGCCGGGCCTCGGTTCGGTCGAGAGCTTGCTGGCCGGCCTGGATGAAGAACAACTTGCCGGCGTTCGCCCGGCCAATCGGCTCAGCCAGGTTGGACATGCCGGCCACTACAGGGAGTTTCGATGACCAGCACGACAAGCACTGCCAACAAGATGACCGTGCCCGGACTGGCAAGAATGAAGGCCGAGCAGCAGCCGATCACCATGCTGACCGCCTACGACGCAAGCTTCGCTCGCCTGGTCGATGCCTCGGGCGTGGACTGTGTGCTGGTGGGGGATTCGCTCGGCAACGTGATTCAAGGCCTGGACAACACGCTGGGCGTCAGTGTGGATCACATGGTCTATCACGTTGCAGCGGTCCGGCGGGGTTTGAATCGTGCCCTGTTGGTGGCTGACCTCCCATTTCTTGCCTATCATGATCGCGCCAGCGCGTTGGCTTCGAGCGGCAGATTGGTACAGGCTGGTGCCGAGATGGTCAAGTTGGAGGGAGGGGCTGCCCTGGCCCCTCAGGTCACCGCCCTGGTTGAGCAGGGCATACCGGTTTGCGCGCATCTTGGTCTGACGCCGCAGCATGTTCATCAGCTGGGTGGTTATCGGGTCCAGGGGCGTGAGGCCTCGGTTGCCGAGCGCCTCAAGGCTGATGCCCACGCGCTGGAAGATGCCGGTGCCGGCCTGCTGGTGCTGGAGTGCGTGCCGGCTGAACTGGCTCGGGAAGTGGCCGCAGCGCTGCGAATTCCGGTCATTGGAATCGGTGCCGGGGCGCAGGTCGATGGTCAGGTGCTGGTGGTCTACGATGTGCTCGGCATCAGCCCGCCGCCCAGGCCGCGCTTTGTCAAGGATTTCATGGCCGATCACGGTGATATTGGCACCGCCCTGGCGGCCTACGTGGAAGCGGTGCGCACCGGCGCGTTTCCGGGCGCGGAACATACCTACCGCTGATGCCATGCACCGCATAAGCGATCTGGAACGTCTGCGGGCCGTGCTGGCTCACTGGAGAGGTCAAGGCGAACGGATTGCGTTGGTCCCCACCATGGGTAACCTGCACACGGGACATCTTGCACTGGTGGAAGCGGCGACGCGCCGGGCCGATCGGGTTGTGGTCAGCCTGTTCGTCAACCCGACCCAGTTTGGCCCTGGCGAGGATTTCGACAGCTATCCGCGGACACTGGAAGACGATCTGGCTCGCCTGGTCACCGCCGGCTGTGATCTGGTCTGGTTGCCTGCGGTCAGCACCATGTACCCGCTGGATTCGGGGTTTGGCGTGACCGTGCCCGCCATGCTTGCCGACACTTTGTGCGGTGAGTTTCGGCCCGGTCATTTCGACGGCGTGGCCAGCGTTGTCCTGCGGTTGTTCAACCAGGTTCGGCCGCGCCTTGCCATGTTCGGTGAAAAGGACTTTCAGCAACTGCTGGTGATCCGGCGCCTGGTGACCGATCTGGCACTGGAAATCGATGTGCTCGGCTGGCCCACGCAGCGCGAGTCTGATGGATTGGCGCTGAGCTCGCGCAACCAGTATCTGACCCCGGAGGAGCGCGCGGTTGCTCCGCTGTTATTCCAGACCCTGACGGACATGGCCGGGCGCCTGAAGAAGGGTGACCAATGGGAAGAGCTTGAAGCCGAAGCAAGCGACCGCCTGGAACGCGCCGGTTTCAGGCCGCAGTACCTGGCCTGGCGCAGCGCCGAAGATCTTGGTGACCCCCAACCAGGTTGTCCGCAGCGTCTGCTCGCCGCCGCCTGGCTGGGCAAGGCTCGTTTGATTGACAATATCGATGTGAAGGCGGGGCTTTAGGACGGCTTCGATACGACCGAGACCCCGGCCGGATCAATTTGTTGAATGATTCCGGCCTGTGACGCGAATCAGGCATCGCCTTGGGCTGCGGAGTCCGAACCTGTCAGGCGGGAAAAAGCACCGGCCAGCAGATTCGTCAGGTCTTTCCCCGCGAACGGCGGCTCCTGATCCAGGCCATGATGGGTTCCCATTCTTCCCAGTCTTGCCAGGCCTGATAGGGCGGTAGATCCGAAACGCTCAGGCCACGCTCGAAGGCCCTTACGTAGTTCATGGAATCGCGCAGCCGGCCGACCACGGGAAAGCGGAAATCATTCAGAAACCCGGTCAGTTCGCGGTAGATGATGGTATTGGGACGAACCCGGTTGGCGACCAGTCCAACCATCGCTTCGCGTTTCGCGACCGGCTTGAGCTCGGCCAGGTGGTTGAGGAAGCGCCAGGCAGCGCGCATGTCAACCGGCGACGGCAAGACGGGAATCAGCACGGTTTCCGCCCGGCGCAGGACATGTCCCAGCTCGCTGCCATGCAGTCCGGCCGGGGTGTCCAGGATCAGGGTGTCGGCCTCGGCGGATGCCCGCAGCGGCCCGCCCTTGATGTTGACCGGCAGGATTTCAGGGTAATCAGCACCCCTGAGTGCCAGCCAGTCATTGGTTGATTGCTGCGGGTCCATGTCACCAAGGGCAACCGTGTGCCCGTCCCAGGCCATGGCGGCGGCCAGGCTGGTGGCGATGGTGGATTTGCCGCATCCACCCTTGGCGTTGATCACGGCTATGGTTCGCATAAGCTGTTCAGAACCTCCCGTTGTTCTGGCAAATCAGTGCTGGCGTGGGTCGGGCAACCCTGAATGCAGGAACCAGCGCTTCATGGACTGATCATAACGCCATACTTCCTGATGTTCGATCATGCGCTCGCGCTGGTTGTGAATATTGATCATGCGAATCTGGGCCCGTCGCTCCACGCTGTCGCCGTCGGGGTGCACCATGATCGCGCGCACCCGGTATTCGCTGACCCGAAATTGGTTCAGGCGTTCCAGGTCAAGCGTGGTGACCTCGTTTTCCGCCAGCCATTCGGGATGAATGAAGTCGATCAACGTTTCGAATGCACTCCAGCGCACCCGGGTCTCCCAGGCATCCAGGGTTTCCTCGCGATCGCGGATACTGCTGGAACCGCCGCAACCGGCGAGTAGCGCGACAGCCAGGACTGCCAGGAACAACTGTGGTTTCATGCGTGCTGTGCCCTCTCAGTAACGACTTGTTTTTCGATCGCGGTGTAGTGCGCTTCGAGCATGGCGACGCGCTGCCCGGAGCAGGTGACGTTGGGGCTTAACGCCAGACGTCCCTTGCCCCGCTTTCGCAAGGCCTCGACGAAGCTGGCCAGCGCCGCCTGATCAGGCCAGTCGCAGTGAACCTGGAAATCCTCGGTGACCGGTTTCATGAAGCGCAGTTCGCAGCGCCCGATCACCAGGTCTGCGTTCAGATGCTCGCGGCGCAGCAGCAGACGCGGCAGTGACCAGCCAGCCAGAATCATGGCACTGGCCATGGCACCACCGAAAGCCGTGCCTTTGTCATTGACATTGGGTGCCAGCGGTAATGCCAGGCTGATTCCGGATTCGTCCAGCCGAGTGATTGCCAGTGCCATGGCCTGACCCAGCGGAATATCCCCGGTCAGTACCGCATTCAGCCATTCCCGTTCGGTTTCTAGTGCCTCCATGCCCCGATTCTATCGCAGCTAGCTCCGTGTTCGGTCCTACAATTGGAGCATGCATCGTCGCTCATCTGATCTGCCCTACATCGCCCGCACCCTGATGCCTCGCGAGATCAACGCCAACGCCACCATGGCCGTGGCGCTGGGCGCGCTGGAGGGTGGGGTCGTGGGCGTGGTCGTCAAGAACCAGTTCGACGCGGTTGCCGATCCGGCCTGGGTCAACCTGTGCGTGGCCCTGGTTGCCGGGGCGCCGGCAGCGGCGAACATGGCTTCGTTGTGGCTGTCGGGGCTGGCCGAGGGGCGCGACAAGACCGCCTGGATTTCGGGTTTGATGACCCTGACCGCGCTGTTTCTGATGCTGATGGCGCTGGCGCCGATGAATACCCTCGGCCTGGTGCTGATCACCATTGCCATGATCCTGGCGCGCCTGGCCTGGGCAGGTGTCATCACCTTGCGTGCGGCAATCTGGCGGGCCAACTTCCCGCGCCATGTCCGCGCCCGCATCACCGGGCGAATCACGGTGATCTACTCGGTGATCATCGCCATTACCGCCGCCGGCATTGGCGTGGCCTTGTCCTGGTGGTCGGAGTCCTGGCGGCTGATCTTTCCGCTCGCCGGGGCCCTGGGCCTGGTGGCTGCCTGGGCCTACCAGCGCACCCGGATACGCTATGGCGCGCGCCTTCGCCGCAGCGAACAGGCCCAGCGTGTGGACCGCCAGGGCGGCCAGTTCCGCGCCAGCCTGCGCATCCTGGTTGATGACCGCTGGTACCGACGCTACATGCTGACCATGTTTGCTTTCGGCTCGGGCAACCTGATGGTGATTGCCCTGCTCGTCATCCTCCTCAGCGAGCAGTTCGGCTTTTCGCGATTCGAGCAGGTGCTGATCACCACTACGTTGCCGCTGGTCACGCTGGCGATCTTTACCCCGATCTGGGCCCGGCGTCTGGATGCTGTGCATATCCTCGACTACCGCGCCCGCCAGGCCTGGATGTTCGTGCTCGCCCTGGGTCTCTTTACCGCCGCCTCGATCAGTGCCCTGAATCTTCTGTTCTGGATTGGCGCCATGGCCATGGGCGTGGCGTTTGCCGGCGGCAAGCTGGGCTGGAACCTTGGCCACAACGACTTTGCCAGCGACGATCAGTCGACCCTTTACATGGGCATCCACGTCACCCTGACCGGCATCCGCGGCCTGCTGGCGCCGCTGGCCGGGGTGCTGGTGTACCAGTTGCTGGAAGCGCACTCACCCGGCCTGGGCCGCTGGGTGCTGCTGTTTCCGTTCACCCTGACCTTGGGCGGCGCGGTTACCTTTGTCATTCTCGCGCGCCTGCGCCGACTCGAACAAACCCCTCAGAAAACTGACCATGCTTGATGCCTTGATAGCTCTGGCCGTGCTCGCCCAGGCCGAAGACCTGCCCCGAATTGAAGTTCGCGCGCGCGACATCGATCCGGCCCAGGCCCAGGCCACGGCCGAGCTGAGTGCGCAGGAACTTGAAACGATCCGTCCTTCCCATCCTTCCGAGCTGTTTGCCCGTCTGCCCGGATCCTGGGTCACCCGCGGCTCCGGCCAGGAACATTTAAGCGCGGTGCGCTCGCCGCTGCTGGCCGGGGCCGGCGGCTGTGGTGCCTTGCTGGTGCTGGAAGACGGCGTGCCGGTGCGCCCGCCCGGCTTTTGCAACGTCAACGGCTTTTTCGAGATCAACCTGCTGCAAGCCGACTCGGTCAGCGTGCTGCGCGGGCCCGGCGGCCTGGGCCATGCCTCGGGCGGGCTGCACGGCGTGATCGATGTGCGCACGCGCTCTCCGCTTTATGCGCCGGCCAATCAGGCCCGGTTTGAAGTCGGCAGCGATGATTACCGACGTTTGGACTTGGGCCTGACCACCGAACTGGGCGAGGGCGCGCTGGGGGTTGATGTCAACCTGGTCGACGCCGGCAGTTTTCGCATCGATGAGGGGTACGACCACCAGTTTGTTACCTTGAACCACGTCCAGCCCACCGAACGCGGACAGTGGCGGACGACCCTGGCTGCCGCCCGGCTGGATCAGGATACGGCCGGCTTCATCGTCGGTGAAAACAGCTATCGCGATGCCGTGGCTCGCCGGGCCAACGTCAACCCGGAGGCGTTTCGCACCGGCACGGCGCTGCGCCTGCACAGTCGCGGCGACTGGGTAGACGGCCAGGGGACCGAAAGCCGACTGAGTTTCTTTGCCCGCCGCTCGCGGATGAGCTTCCTGCAGCATTTCCTGCCCGGCCAGCCGCTGGAGCGCAACGGCCAGGTTTCGCTGGGCGTGCAGTTCGATCGCAGCCAGCCGCTCGCCGGTCTGGAACTGGACTGGGGCCTGGATGCCGAGCTGTTTCGTGGCTTTCTGTTCCAGCAGCAGGACGGGCCTGCCGATGCGCCGCCGCCGGTGGCCGGCATCCGGCCGCCGGGACGGCACTACGACTACGAGGTCGACGGCCAGCGCCTTGGTGGATACCTGGCCGGCACCTGGCGCCTGGGCGATGACTGGGAGCTTCGCGCCGGCGCTCACCTGGACTGGATTCGCTACGACTATGACAACGCGCTGGCTCCCGGCAACCTGGCCGAAGACGGCAGCGAGTGCGATTTTGGCGGCTGCCTCTATACGCGGCCCGATGACCGCACGGACAGCTTCTTCAACCTGGCCCCGGAGCTGACCCTCAGTCGCCAGTTCGACAACTGGCAAGGCTGGCTGCGTATCGCCCGCGGCTTTCGCGCCCCGCAGGCCACCGAGCTCTATCGCCTGCAAAGCGGCCAGACCGTGGCCGACCTGGATTCCGAAGTGCTCGATGCCATCGAGCTGGGCTTGCGCGGCGGCCAGCGCCTGGCCTGGGAACTGGTCGCCTTCGCCCAGCGCAAGGACAATTTCATTTTCCGTGATGCCGAGGGCTTCAATGTCTCCGATGGCAAGACGGATCATCGCGGTATCGAGGCGTCGATGCGCTATCGGCTGGGCCACGGCCTCAGCGTAGCCGCGCGCGGTACCTACGCCATTCACCGCTACCGCTTTGACCGGGATCTGGGCGGAGAAACCATCATCAGTGGGCGCGATATTTCCTCGGCCCCGCGCCGGCTGTACTCCGCTGACCTGACCTGGCGTCCGCAGCAACGCTGGCTGGCCCAGCTGGCGTTCGAATCCACCGGCAGCTACTGGCTGGACGCAGCCAATACCCGAAGCTATGGCGGCCACCGCCTGTGGCACGGCCATGTCGAATACCAGTGGCACGGTGGCTGGCAGACTGCCGTGCGCCTGCGGAATATCCTTGACCGGCGCTACGCCGAACGCGCCGACTTCGCCTTCGGCAACAACCGCTACTTCCCAGGCCCCGGCCGCAGCCTGTTCGTCCAGCTGGGCCGTGCCTGGTAGGCAGCAGAACGCTTTTCCTGGCGGTAAAGCCCGGGCCCATTTCAGTGCCCGCTGTCGAAGCACGAACAGAGAAAATCTTTTGGGACGCAAAGAAGCGGAGCAGCGAAGGGGCAAAAGTCTCGTTAAATGATGCTGCTTGGTTTCTTTGCTGCTTTGCGTCCCCAAGACTTTAGCTTTTTGCATTGCCAGGAAGTAAGACAAATTCCGGACGATTGGCGTCCCCCGCTGGCCTTCCCATGCCCGGCGCGCTAAAGTGCCGGCTTGTTTCCAAGGGCTGCCGGATCCGTTGTCATGTCGAGGTCGCTGGATCAAATCTTTTCGGGCAAGGACTTGCTGGTGGTCAAGGTCGGGTCGTCGCTGCTGGTCGATGGCGACTGCCGCCTGCGCGATGCCTGGATGCGCCGACTGGTTAAGCGGCTAAGCAGTCGGCCGGGGCCGGTGGTGGTCGTATCTTCAGGAGCCATTGCGTTGGGAAGATCGGCGCTGGGCCTGGAGGGTAGGCCGCGCCTGTTGGCCCAGGCTCAAGCCGCTGCTGCCGTGGGCCAGATTCACCTGGCCGGCGCCTGGGCCAGTGCCTGGTCATCACAGGGCCGGCAGGCGGCCCAGATTCTGCTGACCCTGGGGGACCTGGAACAACGCCCCCGCTACCTGAACGCCCGGGCCACGCTGGAAACCCTGCTCGAGCGTTCCATCGTGCCGGTGGTCAACGAGAATGACACCGTGGCCACCGAGGAAATCCGCTTTGGCGACAACGACCGCCTGGCTGCCCGGGTCAGCGCGCTGCTGGGTGCCAATCATCTGCTGTTGCTCAGCGATGTCGACGGCCTTTACTCGGCCGACCCAACGGTCGACCCCAATGCCCGACACATCGAAACGGTCGATGGAATCACCCCGGACATCCAGGCCCTGGCCGGCAGCGCCCGCGCCGATGGCGTCGGCACCGGCGGCATGGCCAGCAAACTGCAGGCCGCCCGCATCGCCACGGAAGCCGGTGTGGCAGTGATCCTGGCGGCCGGTACCGGCGATGACCCGCTCGGCGAGCTGATCGGTGGCGCAAAGCACACCACTTTTCACGCCGCGCGCCGGCCGATGGCCGCGCGCAAGCAGTGGCTGAAAAGCCTGCAGCAGCCGCAGGGTTGGATCGAAATCGACAGTGGCGCGCTGGCCGCCCTCGGCCGCGGGTCCAGCCTGCTGGCCGCCGGCGTGCGCGCCGTCCACGGCGAATTCGCCCGCGGCGACCTGGTTCGTATCCACGGCCCCGATGGTCCGGTCGGCCAGGGATTGACCGCCTACGGCGCCGACCAGGCCCGCCAGATCGTGGGCTTGAGCAGCGCCGACATCACCGAAGTCCTCGGCGAAGCCAGCCGCGGCCCCCTCATGCACCGCGACGATCTTGTTCTTTCTTTTTGATTCTCTCGCGGAGGCGCAAAGGCGCGAAGGAAAAAACGTTTGACGGTGAGCTGTCGTACAGAGGGGCGGGCAACTCCTATGGAAGATGATGCTGCGAGCCGTCCTCGGGTGGGGGATTTCGCTGAAGGCCTCGCCACGCGTCGAACTGAAGCGGAATTCACCACCCGAGGACGGCGTCCGATCCAGAACGAAGCCTCGAAGACACCGAATTGGTTTTGAAGCAACCTCGGTGTATTCGGTGTTTTCCGTGGTTTTAGTCTTTTTTCCTCTCGCAAAGGCGCAAAGGGCAGAGCGTTTGATGTTACGCGGGTCGTGCTAACCAATTACGAAGCCCAACAGCTCAGGCGCACTTCCCCAGAAAAGATTTTTTGATTTTTCCTTTGCGCCTTAGCGCAGTTCGGAATCAAGGGGCGACTTGCCGAAGGCAAAAAGCCGCTTGGTGTAGAACGTCCGCGCGTGTCTTCGCGAGAGAACGTTTTCAAGGTTTGTTCCCCGGGAGGTGTTAATTTGTAGGCATGAAAAGCGCTGAACTGTTTGTCAAATGCCTGGAGGCCGAAGGGGTCGAGCAGATCTTTGCCGTGCCTGGCGAGGAAAATCTCGAC
>SKQI01000205.1 GCA_007119095.1 Wenzhouxiangella sp.
GCTGACCCGGACTTCGCTCAATGGCGTGTCATTGCCCATGACGGTCAGTGTGCCTTCCATGTTGGTTGGCGGGCCACGCAGCACCAGGATGGCATCCACATCACCCATGCCGCCAAGGCCCAGGGTCAGTGCCCAGGTGCCGGCCGGGTCGATCGCCGGCGGCTGGAGTGCTGCCAGCACGTAACGTTCGCCGTCGACCCAGACTTCGCTGATGGTCGGGCCTTCGGTAAACAGCTCACCTTCAACGATCACCAGGTTGGCCATGAAGCCGGGCCGAATACGACCGGCGCGGTCGGACAGCCCCAACCAGGCGGCCGGTTCGGTGGTCAGCGCGGCCAGGGCCTGGTCGCTGTCCAGGCCGCGTTCGATGGCCTTGGCCAGCTGCTCGAAAATCTGCCCCGGCTGGGTCAGCCCGTGGCTGGTCAGCAGCAGCGGCACACCGGCCTCGACCAGCCTGACCGGATTGTCCGGTGCCCGGTGCCAGTGACGCAGCGCTTCCAGGGAAGCATTGCGGTCGTTTTCATCCTTGACGTCGGGTACGTCGGGGAAGGCCAGTGGCAGGATATGACGCACTGGCCGTGATTCCAGCACGCCAATGCGCTTGTATTCCTCGCCGTGACCGACCAGGGTCAGATCCACCTGGTCATCGCCAATCAGTTCAAGAATGCGCAGGGTGTCGAGCAGGTCCTGCGATTCGAATACCAGCGGGGTACGGCCAGACAGAGCCGGGGCCAGGTCATCCAACCCTTCCAGCCATTCTGGCCGGGGCTGGGCCGGGTTGTTGCCCCAGGCCGTTCTCGCCGCAGCTTGCCAGCGGGCATCGTCCACAGACTGGCGGAATAGCGCGACCGCGCCCATCAGTGAGTTCGGGAATCCCCGTCCGGTGGCGCGACCTGACAGACTGGCAAACTGGCCGAACGAAGGTTTGACCAGGTTGCGGTTGAGGCTGCCTTCGCCCAGGTTGGCGATCAGACCATGTCCGCGCAGAATACCCTGATCAGCCGCCAGCAGCGCAGTGGTGAAACCGGCACGGCGCAGTTGCGTAACCTTGTCTTCCGGCCAGTCGCGGGCATGGATGCGCCGGTCAGGATTGATCAATTCGTGTCGGCCGGCAGGCGTTTCCTCGTCCGAATCCCGTTCGATTTCGAACAGCAGGTAAGGCTCGATCAGGCCCGGGAAGACCGTGATCGGGTCTTGCCCTTCGGCGCGCTCGAATTCATGGACTCGGGCGTCAGCGGGCGGCTGGACATTGGCGCCGACGGCTTCAATGACGCCGTCGCGGATGACCACGGTGCCGGATTCGATAACCTGTCCGGGTGCGGTCACGATCCGCACGTCGACCAGCGCGTGGACACCGGGGACAGGCTGGCGCAGATCTGATGCCAGGGCCGGCGTCAGTGCGATGGCCAGAAGAATGGCAATGAATGCTCGCAAAGGATGCTCTCCCCTCGACTAAATCAAGCCGTGGAGGGTACCGCGTTTGCGTCAACGCTGCATAGGCCAGAAGTCATTCCGGCCAAGGGCTGATTTCAGCGTGGGCAGGTGTAGATCAGAAATCTGCGCTGGCCATCGCGAACCGGTCCATCGGCCACAATGATGTTGCCGCCCAGCTCGGCCGCGCTGTTGCGGGCCAATGTTTCCAGCTCTTCTTCAACCTTGCCCGGGCTGCGCTGAACCGCGGCAACCCGGTCACGGACCGATGTCGTGGTCTGACCAATCCGCTCGCACTGCCCAACCTGGGCCGCGCTTCGAACTGCAACTTCATCAGCCCCCGCCTCAGGCTTGACCCAGGTACAGCCTCCAAGCCCAGCACCAATAACCAGCAGCAGACAAACAGCAACAACACGCATCAAGTTTTTCCTCAGTCCAAACAGAGAGAAGCGCACCTTGGACAGCTAACAACAGCAAGGTTCCGCCATCTTGATCCATACCTACGGGCAAATTAGTAGCCCGGCCCAACGTGGCCGGGGTCCATATCCGGCGCTTCTCCAAATGCTCGGGTGTCCCGCTCAATTGTGGATTCGTTTGGGGAGGTTAAGAGAAGCATCGGGCGGCATCCGCCAGCTCACGGCCTGACCGGGTGAACGGCTCGGACGGCACTCGGGCTCAGTGGCCCTGGAACCAGCAGGGTTGACTCACCGGCTCTGGAAGAATCAGGCTTCGATCCAACAATGGGGGACATTGAGCTTTCGGGGCTGGTTTAATGCCATCTTCCGCACCCATTCAGTCCATGATCTGACAGATACCACCCGCTGCGAGAGTTAGGAGTAGGGTGATGGATACGCCAGATTGTAGCCCGGCCCAGCGCAGGTTGGAGGGCAGGTGCGGTTTGCCGTAGGCAAAAAGCGCCTGTCCGGAAACCGTTTAGCGCGTGTGGCCGGGGTCCATGTTCAAGGCTTCTCCAAATGCTCGAGTGAGCCGAACGGCTCTGAATTCATGGAGGGGTTTTGGCGAAGCATCGAGCGGTTCCGGCCAGGCAAAGGTCAACCCGGAGTTTGGCATGGTGGCGAGAGTTTCCAATCCCTTAACCCAAAATCTTCCTTCTAATCGGCAAGCTGATCCAAATCCCCGCCACCATCCCCAGCGCAAACAGCCAGCCGGATACTGCCATGGCGGAAATGCCAGAAAGTAGTGTGCCGATACTGCAGCCCAGGGCAATCATTGAGCCGAAGCCGAGCAGCACGCCACCCAGTGCGGCGGAAATCAGGGTGCGTGGCGGTTTCTTTTCCACGCGGAACTGATGGGCAAGCAGCGCGGCGGCGAAGGAGGCAGCAATCATGGACAACACAAAGATGCCGTTGTTGCCAATCAGTTGCGCGGTGTCGCTGACGATGCAGCCGGCCAGGCGGTCCAGCCCCTCCAGGCGTTCGGGTACGACTCCCAAAGCCGTGCCGAGGTCGCGGGAATGACGGCTGAATTCAGCGGTAACGCCCAGCGGATCGGCGCGCAGGTACATCGTTGTTCCAATCAGTCCAACGCCTAAGCCTCCTACCCAGGCCGGCCAGCGGTGCATCATGACTCGGCGCCAGATTCCGGCCAGGCTATTGGTCGCCGACGCCGAATCCGCGGCTGATGGCCGAATTCTCGTCAGCAGCCAGGCCCCCAGCGCGGCAAGAACCAGCAGCTGCAGCGCACCGGCGCCGGCGTAACCCAGGATGGACGGTAACCAGGTGGCCTCGGCATCGGCCAGGGTCTGCGACCACAGGCGATTCCAGACCGCAAATCCGAGCATGAAGCCGCCAACTGCCCCGGCCAGTGCAAACAGGGAAGCCCACGAACCTTCACCCAGCCGATAGAGGTGGGCCGACAGGCAGGAGCCAGACAAGCTCATCCCGATACCAAAGCACAGCCCGCCGAGCAGCACCACCCAGCTCACCGGGCCAATGTGGGCGCGCGGCGGCAGAAAGCCTGCAGTCGGGTCAGGTACCCAGGCGCCGAACAAAACCAGGTACCCCAGCGTGCCCACGATCAGTGCGGCAATGATGCCAAGCACGCCGCGCGTGTCACCCTCTTCCATCCATTCGCGCAGGATGCAGAAGAAACAAAAGCGGGAGCGCTGCAGTACGAAGCCGAAGGCGGCGCCGCCAATCAGCACGAAGGAGGTTTGGCGGCCGAGGGATTCGTGCAGGTAAAGGCCCAGCCAGACCAGGGTCGCGAGTATGGCCAGGGCAATGATGTGGCGCAGCAGGGGCATGGGCTAGGGCGGGAAAAGAGAAACGGGGAATGGAAAAAGGGGAGGCGACTGTGCCGCCTCCCCCGAAAGGCTCAGGTGCCGGTCCAGACGCGGCCGGATGGGTTGTTGATCGGCACGCCGACGGCGTTGCCGTACTCGGTCCAGGAGCCGTCATAGTTTTTCACCTCGTAGCCGAGGATGTGCTTGAGCAGGAACCAGGTGTGGCTGGAGCGCTCGCCAATTCGGCAATAGGTGATGATCGGTCGGGTACCGTCCACGCCGACGGCGGCATAGATTTCGCGCAGCTCTTCGGCCGGTCGGAAAGTCCCGTCTGCTTCATTGACGGCTTTGTGCCAGGGTACGTTGACAGCTCCGGGAATGTGCCCGGCACGCACGGCCAGCTCCTGGACGCCGGCCGGCGCGATCACCCGGCCGCTGAATTCATCGGCCGAGCGGATATCGATCAGGTCCGCTTCGCGTTCTCCTTCGACAACGGCCAGTACATCACTCAACCGTGCGCGAAGATCCGGCCTTGCCTGGGCAACCCGATAGTCGGTACGACGATGGCTTGCTGGAACGGTTGAAAGCGGGCGTCGTTCAAGCTCCCATTTCTTGCGACCTCCATCGAGAATGCTGACCTGCTCGTGACCGAATTGGTCGAAGACCCAGGCGCCCCAGGCGGCAAACCAGTTGTTGTTGTCGCCGTACAGTACGACTCGTGTGTCGTTGTCGATGCCGGCTTCCGACAACAGCTTTTCGAAGGCTTCCTTTGGAACCAGATCGCGGCGGATCGTGTCGACCAGATCGGTATGCCAGCGGAAGTTGACAGCACCGGGGATGTGGCCTTGTTCATAAACGCCCGGGTTTACGCTCACTTCCACGACTCGAACCTGCGGATTATTCAGGTTGGCCGACAGCCAGTCCGTGTCGACCAGGGGGCCGTCAGCCATGGCCATCAGCGGCATCAGGGAGCCCAATACAGTAGCGAGTAGCAATCTCATGTCTTGAAAACCTCTAGTGAATGACTCAGGGATGCAGATTAGGACGGGCGGAGGTTCTCACAAAGACGCAAAGCGAATATCAATATTCCACGGACGGCGGATATCTTGACAACGCAGGCACTAGAATTCGGGGGTATTCATCAATTTTCACGCTGCTGTTCCTATGCCTAACCCAAGCAATTTTCTCGATGCGGTCGGCAACACACCGTTGATTTTTCTGAAACAAGCCTCCGAGCTCACCGGCTGTGAAATTTTTGGCAAATGCGAGTTCATGAACCCGGGAGGGTCGGTCAAGGACCGTGCGGCCAAATACTTGCTGCTGGACGCCATCAAGGCCGGGAAAATCGAGTCAGGTGGCATTGTGGTGGAGGGAACAGCGGGAAATACCGGTATTGGCCTTACCCTGGCCGGCAATGCGCTTGGCTTGAATACCCTGATTGTGATGCCCGAGACCCAGTCCGATGAGAAGAAATCGGCATTGCGCGGCATGGGTGCTGAGCTGCGGACGTTCCCGGCCGTGCCCTACAAAAACCCTGAAAATTACGTTCACCAGGCACGACGGTTAGCCGAATCCTTGACAAGCGAACATGGCGTCTTTTACGCCAATCAGTGGGACAACGTCTCCAATCGCGAGGGGCATATCCGTTCAACAGCGCCCGAAATCTGGGAGCAGATGGGTGGTCGGATTGACGGTTTTATCTGTGCGGTGGGAACCGGCGGCACTTTGGCTGGCGTCTCGCTTTGGCTGAAGGACAAGGATCCGGACGTCGTGATTGCAGCAGCCGATCCCGACGGTGCTGGCATTTATCACTGGGTCAAGCACGGCGAAATGCGCTCTTCAGGCAGCTCGATCACTGAGGGAATAGGACAGAACAGGGTGACAGGCAACCTGGACGGAGCCCGCATTGATGATGCTTTCAATATCCCGGATACCGAGTTGTTGCCGATATTGTGGGATTTGATCGGCAAGGAAGGGCTTTACCTGGGTGCCTCCAGTGGTATCAACGTAGCCGGTGCAATTCGGCTGGCGCGTGAGCTGGGCCCCGGGCACCGTATTGTGACTATCCTGTGTGATTCTGCCAGTCGCTATGAATCCAAGCTATTCAACCCGGAGTTCTTGCGCGAAAAAGGTCTGCCGCTACCGCCCTGGCTCAAGCGCTAGCGCTTTCATCCATGCCGGGTTGGGCAAAATAGTAGCCTTGGAACAGGCGCACTCCGGATTCTTGCAACCATTTGAATTCGTCGGCTGTTTCAACGCCAGCAGCGATGACCTCGACCCCCCGGTCATCGCACAGGGCCATGACGCCGCGCACGATGGACTGGTTTGCCCGTGACTGATGGATATCGTGGACCAGGGTATGGTCCAGCTTTAGCATGCTGGGTTCAAGATGAGCGATAGGCCTCAAGTCGGCATCGCGGCGTCCGAAATTGTCGGCCAGGACTCTGAAACCGGCGGCCCGGATGGCACGGCGGACTGCAATCAGGTTGTTGGCGTTGCCCATCATGCCGAGATTTCCCAACTCAAGGACGATGTGATCTGGTCGGATCCCGCTGGTACTGGCGACGTGCTGGCAAATGTCCAGCACCTGGGCGATATTGTCTGCCTTGATGTCGCTGCAGTTAAGGTGCAGATTGTTGTCAATGCCAAAGCGGGCCGCTGCCTCGATCGCCCGTATGCGGCAGGCCTGATCGAAGTCGAAGCGTTTGTCCCGACTGATACGGCTGATAACGGTGGAGGCGGATTCGCGCTGAATGCCGCGCACCAGTGCCTCGAAACCGACCACCTCCTGTTCTTTCGCATCGATGATGGTCTGAAAAGCGAAGTTGATATCATCACCGACCATCTCGTGGTAAGACTTGATCCGCGTGACGACTTCGGCTTGGTCTGGCAAGGTTTTGCTCATGTCCATCTACCGCGTTTGGGGTTCCAGCCGGGCGCTGGACCACGCGCAATGATAGCCGCTAACGCGATCAAATCAAAATTCCGATCGGCGCAATATATATCGCTGGTAGGCCATCCAGGCCGCCAGGGCGGCCAGGCCGAGCCAGAGAATCCATTGATGCTGGTCGCCGAATCGCTGTATGCCCACCATCACCATGACGCAGCCCAGTCCGCTGACGACAGAAATCAGCACCGGGTGATGAGTCACCGTTTCGGGTCGCAACAAGTGATAGAGCAGGTAAGCCAGCGGCGCAGCGGCAGTCAGGCCCAGCCCCAGGCCCAGCAGCATGGGTCGTTGTCCGTACAACAGCCAGCCGGCTACTGCCAATGTGCAACACAGTACGAAAATCAGCAGGTGATGCCATCGACAAGCTATCTTAGCCATCAGTCGCCCGGCGTCTGAACCAGATGGCACCAAACAATAGTGCAGCGGCTATCACCAGGCCTATCCACATCTCGGGGCGAGTCAGATAGCTAAAGACGGTTCCGTAGTTCAGGAAAAGATCTTCGCTGAATTCGATTGTCTGAAGGTTGCCGCCAAATTCGATATTGGCGCTCATGGGCAGGACGCTGCTGCCCAGCCGCTTCAGCATGATCAGGCCGAGGTTGAAGCCGGGCAGGGTAAAACTGGAAATCAGAGTCCATGCATGCTGGGCGATGGCCAAGCCTGCCGGAATGGCAATGGCGATAAGAATGGGCAGGCGGGGTGCCCAGGACGAGCAAAACAGCAGCCAGGCATAGATGGGCATCAGCCACAGCGCCTGAACGACAAGCCCCAGCAGCATCACACTCCACAGGCGCGGAAGGCTGGCGGGCAGCCAGAACGTGGTGAAGGGGTTGACGCCGGCAAGCAGCCCGTAGCCGCTTGCAATCAACAACAGCAGAATATGGGTTAGAACAATGGCCAGCAGAAACATGCCTGGAACCAGCAGGCAGGCGCTGGCCAGCTTGGAAATGACCGTCATGCCATCCGACACCGGCAGTGACTTCCAGAACAGAATGGAACGATCCTTGCGGTCGTCAAACAGGCTGCCGGACAGATAGAACAAGATGATCAGCAGCATGATCTGGAAGAAAATCGTCGCGAAAGAAAACAGAAAGCCCGATACCAGTAATCTCCGCTGCTCCATCGGCTGCTCCGCCAGCTGTCGCAGTACATCGCTGGTAAATGCCAGCTCGGCATCAACACGCCCGCCAATGATCAGCGAGACGGTCACAAACAGCACGATCAGGGCGCCGATGCCCAAGGGGGCCCATTTGAACGCAATTGGGCTTTCCCATAATTCGCGCCGTACCAGCGTCGCAAGGGTAGTGAGGCTGCGATTGTTCATCAGGCCGTCTCCGTGGCTGGTGCAGATTCAGGCCCCATCATGGCCACGAACAGGTCGGCGACGCTGGGCTTGTGCGTTTCGCCCAGCGCCTTGATCTGCTGCATATCCGCGCTGTCGAACAAGAAGATATGCCGCCCGAAAAGCAGACGTTCATGCAGGGGGCCAAGCGCCCGTGCCTGGTCTGCAAGGTCGGGCCGTACCATGACTTCGACATATCGTTCGTGTACTGCTTCCATGCTGCTGTTGAGTACCAGCTTGCCATCGCGAATGAAGATCAGATCGGTCAGGATGTGCTCGACTTCTTCGACCTGGTGGGTCGTGATCAGGATGGTGCGTTGTTCATCAAAGTATTCGTTGAGCAGGTTCGAGTAGAACTGCTTGCGAAACAGGATATCCAGGCCGAGCGTGGGTTCATCCAGAACCAGCAGGCGTGCGTCGATCGCCATGACCAGAGCGAGGTGCAGTTGCACAACCATGCCTTTGGAAAGTGCTCTGATGCGTGCTTCGGGCCTGACTTTGCTGTTTTCAAGGAAATGCATGCAGCGCGCTCGCGAAAACCGGGGATGCAGGCGTTCGGTCAAGTCGATGATCTGGCCCACACGGGCCCACCTGGGCAGCACGGCAACATCGGCAATGAAGCAGACCTGCTCCATCAGACGGTCCCGCTGGCTGGCCGGGTCGTAGCCGAGCACTGACAGCTCGCCTTCGTAGCTGCTCAACCCCAGAATGGCTTTCAGCGCGGTGGTTTTGCCGGCGCCGTTGGGTCCGATCAGGCCAACGATGCGACCCGAGGGGATATCCAGGTCGATGCCGTCCAGAGCGCGCGTGCTGCCAAAGTGTCGTTTGAGATTGCGGGCCTTGATGGTCATGGTCATGGCTGGCTCAGTTCTTGTTGTTGGATTCGAATTGCCGCAGGTCATCCAGAGTCAAACCGAGTTGCTCCAGACGATTGGCCAGGCGGGGCCATTCTTCGTTCAGAAAACGTTCTCGTTCACTGGCCAGCAGCCGGGCACGGGCACCCTCGCGGACAAACATGCCGACGCCTCGTCGCTTCTCGATCAGATCATCGTCAACCAGCGACTGATAGGCTTTCGATACCGTCAGGGGGTTGACCTGGAAATCAACGGCTACCTGACGGACTGATGGCAAGGCCTGGCCCTCTTGCAGGGTGCTGTCAAGAATGGCAGCGACGGTTTTTTCCCGAAGCTGCCAATAGATCGGCTGGTTGTCGTCCCAGTGGGTGCTCATCAACCACCTTTGTTCGGCAGGGGAAACAGCGGAAGCAGACGGCGCAAAGTTTGTCCTTCTGCTGGTTGAACCCGATTGTGTCGGACGGATTCGGTGGCGGGGCTGTTGTCTGTCGCGCGTTCTTCCGGCATCTTGGCAATGATTTCTACCGGTTGACTCTCGCCGTATTCAGCTCGAAGGGCTTGTTCTCGATCGCCGAAGTCCGTGGCAAAAGCCAGGGCCATGCAGATTGCTGCAGCAATGGCTGCCAGGCCGTGCGGAATTTCCAGGGTCCTGCGTTTGACGACGGGCAACATGTGGCGCTCCTTCGATTTGTTTATCGTGTTGGTGTATTAGTCTAGTAAAACACCACGACAGAGTCAAGCGGTTTCGGAAAACCTGATTAGCGTCGTGACTCAGCAAAGCCTGGAAATATCCTTGAGCTTCGATGAGGCAAGCCGTCCTCGGGCGGGGGATTTCGCTGAAGGCCTCGCCACCGCGTCGAACTGAAGCGGAATTCACCGCCCGAGGACGGCGGTTCAACCCGA
>SKQI01000233.1 GCA_007119095.1 Wenzhouxiangella sp.
AGCCTGCGGCAGCCGAACAGTTTCATGCCGTGGCTGCGGCAGATTACCCGCAACCTGGCGCGGGATCATTTGCGCAAGGTCAAGGTGCGGCCGGGTGATGAGCCCGGTGCGGACGGAAGCGGTGATTTGGCCGAGCAGGTGTCTGCCACGCAGCCGGATGGTGAAGCCGCGCTGCTGGAAGCCGAGCAGACGGCCATGATTCGGCGGGCGCTGGATGCGCTGCCGGATGACAGTCGCGAGGTATTGACGCTTTATTACCGCGAGGGTGAATCCAGCCGGCAGGTGGCTGAGCTGTTGGGCTTGAGTGATGCGGCGGTGCGCAAGCGTTTGTCGCGGGCCCGGGCCAGCTTGCGGGAGGAAGTGCGGACCAGCCTGGCGCGTAGTTTGGCGGTGACGGTGCCGGGGGCGGCGTTCACCACCGTGGTGACGACGGTGTTGATGACGGCGAGCCCGCCGGCGGCGGCTGCGGCGGCTATGGGTTTGGGGGCGAAGACCGGGGTAAAGTTGCTGGCCGGTGCCAGCGCCGGGATATTGATTGGTCTGATTGGCGGGATTGCGGGGGTGATTCTGGGCTTGCGGAAGTGGATCAGAACGTCGACGGATCCGGAGGAGTTGGCGGGCTTGTTGCGCTTGCGGCGGGCCGGCATTATTACGGTGGTGCTGGCAGTGGCTGGTTTTACGATCAGTAGCCTTTTGCCGGGGTGGCTGCCGGCAACTTTGACATTTGTTGTGTTCTTAGGCGCGATTGCCTGGCAGCACATGATTGCCCTGCCCCGGGTGTTGGAGCCTCGGTTGGCCCGAGAACGGGCGCGTGATCCAGCCGCTGCAGCAAAGCGTCAGCGGCGGCGGATTCTCGCTTGGGGTGGGATGATTTTGGGGGCGGTTTGTGGTGGGGGTGGGTTGGTGGCCGGATTGGTCATGTCGGGGCGGTGGCCGTTTTAGGGAGAAGGACAGGTTCAAGGTTCACGGTGCAAGGTGCAAGTGGCAAGCCCTGAACGCTGACAGACAATTTGAATCATAAATTCTCAGGTTGAAGGAGCATTCTCAGTACTTATACGCAGGCCGATGCGATCCCAGCGCACGCCTTGCTCGGGGCCGGATGAAAACCAAATAAACACGACCGAGCCATGAAGATTGGCGCGCGGCACGAAGCCCCAGAAGCGGCTATCGAGACTGTTATCTCTGTTGTCACCCATCAAGAAGAAAGCGTCATCCGGCAGCTGATAACTGCCGGGTCGCTCATAGCTTAGGCGCTGATTGTTCTCTGGAAGCACGTAGCTTTCGGAAAGTGTCTGGCCGTTTACGTTCACCCTGCCGCCGCGGATCTCGACAGTGTCACCGGGCAGACCGATCACTCGCTTCGCATACTTGATGGAGGGGTCACCGGGCAATCGAAAAATGACGACCTCACCTCTTTCCGGGTCGCGTGACTTGAAGGCCCAGGTATCCGCAATGATGAAGTCACCGTGACGGAGGGTATCGCTCATCGAAGCTGTCGGCAAAGAAAACGTTTCATAGCCGAAAATTTTTGACCGATTGTCCAGCACCACACTGAACAGCAAGGAAGAAATGACAAAAAACCCCAGATATCCGTACCATGTTTGCAGCCGCCCAAGCTCGGCGACACCAGCCCGCTTTGCGAGGATAAACGCCAATACCATGGAGCATGCCCACAAGGCAAGCAAGAAGGCAACAAGCAACGAAAAACCCGTCGGCAGAAGGATGATTCGGCTCCAGGCCGCTAAAGCCACTACCAGCATAAAGAGCAAGGGAAAGCCAATAGCTAGTCTCAACTTGCCTAGGTAGAGGAACCCGAGACCGGGATTGATTGCATTCAAAAATGACGCAAGCAATGGTCTTCTTTTTTTTTGCATTGGCTTACCGGTAGTGGATAAGGTTGAAGTTCGGTGGCCGGGGCGCAGGGCCGACTGCTATGGGTCGGGAAGTGCATCAAGTGATCGGAGAATGGCGCGAACAATCTGTTCTCGCTTGGCAAGATCGGCCATGCGGTTCGGGGTGTCGATATTGAGCGCGAAGAACACCGGCCCGGTCGGCCATTCGACCCACCCGACCCACCAGCCCATGTGACCATTCCAACCGGTCTTGGCACGCAGGATCCAGTTTCGGCCGGCTTCGACAACGATGATGTCTTTGACCAGGCGCTGGTGTTCGAGCTTGAACGGCAGTTCGTTTCTGTAGAGCTGTTGCAGGAACGAGATCTGTTCGTGGGCCGAGATCTGCAGATTGCCGTAAATCCAGTAGGCGCCGCCATCGGTCGACGGGTCTGCGTTGCCATACTCGATTTGCTCGAGATAGCTTCTTGCCCTTTCTTCACCAATCTGCTGCGCGAATAGTTCATAAACCCACAACGCCGACATGCGCATGGCTGATCGGAGGTTCTGGTCGCGATTGTGGCCCGAGAAGGAACGTTCAATCCCGTCCCAGGCAAACACTTCGAACTCATCGCGCACGGCGCCGACTTCAAGTGCGATCAGCGTATGCGGAATCTTGAAGGTGGAAGCCGGCGGAAAGCGCGTACGCGCCCGCTCTTCTGCGTAAACCCAGGGCGGCTGAGCCGCCCCCCGTTCGTCAACCACGACGATGCTGCCCCGCGCGTCGAAGTCAGTGAAAAAATGGCTCCAATCCGGTCGCTCCTGAGCGGCACTCAGCGCCGACCAGCAGAAGGCCAGCAGGAGCCCAGTGAATGTTCGACTATCCATTTCCTATCCTAAACCCAGACGGTTAAACGCCTTTTGGTTAACGGTCATTTTCGCCACGGTTTTGGCCCTATTTGCCATTTTCTGTCGCTCATGGTCCGATTCCACTACATAAGCAACTGAAAAAATGAAGATTTTTTCGTTTAGTCTTCATGGCGCCCATATTGCATAACATGCTTCAAGATTGGATAACTACTGAAAACCTCGGGAGAGTTCGGTGACTGAATCGCAGCGCTCAAAGATACACGCTATCCACGAAAGCCCGCCCGGCGATGCCTTTGCGGTTCCGGCCGAGCAGCTGGAGCGGGTGATCGCCAGGGCCAGCGTACTCCAGCATGCCACCGGCGATGGCGAGCAGCGTCAACTAAGCGAGGAAGAAATCATTGCGATTGGGCGCGAGGTTGGGCTCGAACCAGAGCACGTACGACGGGCGCTGGCCGAATACCGAGCAGAGGCCTTGGCACCGGACCTGCCGGACGATCATCCGCTGCTGACTCGCCACTTCGGACAGCCCTTCGCCCGTGTTCAACGGGTGGTGCGCGGCGATCCGCAGGACATCCATCGCGCCTTCGAGCGGCACCTGCGCGCCGAGGAAAGCATGCGAGCGATTCGCCTGCATAGCACGGCATCGGTTTGGGAGCCAGACTCAAGCTGGAAGGGAAAACTCAGTCGCGCCCTGAACCTGGAAGGACGAAGCTTTGAGCTCACCCAGCTCAAATCATTCAGTATCGGCACTGCCCCGGCCTCGCCGAACGAGTCGCTGGTGATCCTGACCGCCGACCTGAAAGAAGAACGCACCGAGCAGATTCAAGGCTGGGGCTTCAGCCTGGGTGCCCTTATGGCACTTGCGCTTGTTGGGGCGGCTGTTGAAGGTTTGTCGGCCTGGTACTGGTTGCTGATCATGGCGCTTGCCGCCGCTGGATCTGCGCTAGGCGCTTTTGCGATTCGCACCAGCATGGACAACCGACGTCGCCGGGCGGCACTGCTACTGGAGGGCCTGCTTGACCAGATCGAGTTCAGCAAAAGCCACACTTGACCCCGATCTGGCCCTCAGGCTTTCGGCATCGTTTGCAGCCAGGCCAGGGTGCGATGCATCCCATCTTCAAGGCTCACTTCTGGCCGCCAGTCCAGCTCGTGATCGGCCAGCGTGCAGTCGAGGTAGATGTCACCCGGATTTGATGTCCGGCCGGGACAAGGCCGACGCGACAAGGTCTGATTGAGCAAGGTTTCGACCCGACCGGCGAGCTCGACGATGCTGACCGAGCGTCCGCTGCCGACATTGAATATCGACTCGCTGCCACGATAGCGCAAGGCCAGGGCGAAAGCCTTGGCCACATCCTCGGCATGGATGAAATCGCGCCGCTGCCGACCATCGGCCCAAATGGGCAGCGGCCGGTTGTGCAGGCCACGATGAAGGAATGTGCTGATCACACCCTGGCTGCCGTCCAGGCGCTGACGGGCGCCGTAAGCATTGGCCACTCGCAGGACGATGATCCGGGCAAGACCGGCCGCGGCATGTTGCAAGGCCTGCCGCTCCAGCGCCAGGCGGACCTCGCCATAGCGACCAACAGGCCGGGTCGGGTGACGCTCGTCGACAGGCAGCCTGCGTGGCTTTCCATAGACTGCCCCGCCGGAAGAGATCAGCAGGTAGCGCGACAGATCAAGCTCTTCGACCAGACTGAGCACAAGTTCGCCCTCGGCAAGCTGCGCTGAAAGGTCCTGCCCCGGATCATTGCAGGCTGTCCCCGGCGGCAGGCCCGAGGACAGATTGATCAGTGCGTCGCTGCCGACAAGTGCCGATCGCAAGGACTGACGATCGCCGGCTGCAACCGTCGTCCAGGTCAGACCTTCCTCAGGTCTCACCGGCCGCCAGGGGCGGACGCCGTGCTGCTCGATAACCCGAACCCGATGGCCATCGTTCAGTAACCGCTCGGCCACCCAGGAGCCCAGAAAGCCTCCGCCAAGCACGGCCACCGTATGCCGATCGGTACTCTGATCAAGCAAGCCCCAGGCTCCGACCGACCATCTGGCGAGCCAGGCGTGCCTGCATTGCCTGGTACTGTTCAACCCGATTCAGCCGCTCGGGACCATACAGGCGAAGCAGGTCGTGCACGCAGTCCAGCCCCGACGGGGTGCAGTCGAGGCCAGCCTGATAAGCCTCGGCGGCCTGCGCATCCTCGCCCATCGCCTCCAGCGCCTGGCCGAGCAGTTGATGGCCGCGCCAGGCCTTGAAGCGACTGGCGATGGCATCCAGGGCCGCGCTCATTGCCTCGCCAGGATTGTTCAAGGCCAGCAGCACTTCGGCCCGACCGAGGTGCGCGGCGTGCAGCCCCGGTCGTCGCGCCAGCGCATTTTCATACGCACTCAAGGCCTGCTCCGGCTGCCCAAGGCGCTGGTACTCCTGGCCGATGAATAGGTGCAGGCTGGGATGGTCCGGGTACAGGCCCAGCACTTCGAACAAGCGATCCAGGGCGGCCTGGTGGCGCCCATTCTGGCTCTCCAGCCTGGCCAGCAACAGGTTTTCATCGAAGCGTTCGCCGCCAAGCTGCATCAGACGCCGGACCATGCGTTGGATACGATCCTGATCAGCGCCACCACGATCCAACTCCAGATGGGCCAGGGTTCGCAGGTACTCGGGATCGTCGGGCGGCGTTGCGCACTCCAGGGTCGCGAAGGCCTGGTCGCTGGCACCCAGGGCGGCAAGAGAGGCGGCGCGGGCCAGCTTGCAGCGCAGGCCCAGCTCAGCCAACGTTGGGCAAGGCAGCTGCCAGGACTCGGCCAACAGCTCGCGGTGAACGCGCAGATCCGTTGCCTCGAGCTCGGGCTTCAGGCAGCTGTCCCAGGTATGGACGACGGCGGGCACGTTGGGCAGCTTGAGAATCTCAGCCAGCACCCGACCGGGCATGTCCCTGCCCTGCGATAGACCACACATTGCCAGCAGGCTGGGAACCAGATCCAGCAGGCTCACGCCCAGCCAGGGGTTGGATGTTCGAACCCGCTGGCCGGCGGCGACCAAAAAGCCATCCGGCCGGTACAAATCACGCTCGCTGAGCCGATGTTCCTTGCCGAGCTTGATTGGCGGCACGGCACTGTGGCCGGAACACAGCAGCACGGTACCGCCCTGCCTCATCGATTCGATCATCAACGCCAGCGCGCGATCCAGCGCACGATGGAACCGCGCGCCCGCCTCACGATGTTCAGGATCCAGCGGGTTCAGGCCGGCCGCCAGCGCCGACAGAGCGGGAAAGCGAACCGCAAGCAGTTGCAGCTCGCGCCCGGCCAGGCAGGCGCGAGCAGTCGCGGCCACCGATTCGAGCTCGGCCAGCTGCACGGCCAGCAGAGCACGGGCCTGCTTGTGCTTGTCTTCAGCCGCGGCCGATGCCGGCCAGAACGCATCCAGTTGCTGGGCCGACAACTGGCTGGCGTGGCGTCGGTGTCGCAACAGAGGCTTGAGCTGCTGCTTCGGCGCCACGCTGCCGGGCGCCGGGTCCAGCATGCCACCCTCGTCCATGCGCGTCTTGAAGAAAGGCTCGGCCACGATCAGGCCGGCATCTTGTCGTGCCGGGTAGCTCAGCGGCCAGTTAATAAACGCGGCCGGGCGCTGGGCGGCGGCGAGAATGCGCCACAAGGGGGCGGCCTCGAGCCTGGCTGCCGTGACCGGTTCAGGACGCTGACTGCCCGGCAAGGCTTGCTGATGATGGACAATGCCGTGATCGGCCGCGATGCGCCCGGTCAGCAAGCTGGTGGCCAACGGCCAGGGCGCCAACGGCGGCGGACTGTGCAGCGACCCGGCAACGCCATCGCGCATGAGAGCGGCCACCGTCGGTAAATGACCGGCCTGGACCAAGCGCTGGACCTGCTCCCAGTCGGCGGCTTCCCAGTACACCAGCAGGCAGGTTGCGGAGGCTTGAGACAATGTGACGGTGGCCGGGCGATCTATCGACCCGCATGGTAACGTTGGCGCTCTCGAAAGAACAAGAAATAAGCTGCGTGCAAGCTGTAATCCTGGCTCGTGAGGCGGAGCTGGGCGGTCGTCCGCCAACAGCACTGATCGCGCTGGCTGCCCGTCTGGAAGCGCAGCCGGCGCTAAGCGCCTGGCTGATTGACCGCAGCCGTCCGTCGGCGCTGCCATCGGCCCTGGCTGATCGATTCATCCATGCGCCCATGCCACCAAGCTCCAACTACAGCGGCCCGCCGAACAGTCTGGTTGAGGTGCTGGCCCGTGCCGGCCTGGATTGCCCGGAGCGACTGGATGCCGGCGTCCATGCCTGGCTGGATATTTTCAGCCTGCTCAACCCGGCCCTGCTGGTCTGCCAGCAGGCACCGGTCGTGGCACTGGCGGCCAGACTTGTTGGTTTGCCAGTCATTCACTTCGGTCCCGCCTGGAGTATCGGGCTGGAGCCGCAGGCGATTCGGCCTTGGTCCGACAGCCCACGCCAGTACGATGGTGCACTAGCCGCAATGCTGGCGTCGGTGAACACCGTCCTCGCCCGCAATCGGCAAACCGCAATGAAGCAGCTGGACGAGCTTTACGCCCCCGCTGATCGCGTGCTGCTCCAGGGCTGGCCCGAACTAGACCCGTACCCCCGAGCCACCCGACCTCGTTATACGGGAGCCTGGCCGGATGCGCCGACAGCACTGGCGCACAGAAAGTCCGCTCAGAAAACTCGCATCCTGGCCGTACTGGAAAATCGCGCGTATCTGCGCAAGGTGCTCGCTTGGCTGGTCGAGGAAGCTTGTGAATGCTGTCTGGACTTGCCCGTATCCGCCGCCGAGACAGCCCGTCACTTCACCAGCGCTTCAATGACGCTGCGGACCGATACGCCAGGCCAGGCCGATGAGCTGAATGCCGATCTGGTGATCTGTCACGGCCAGCATGAAGCGGTACTTGAGGCCCTGTCGGCGGGGCGGCCGCTGCTGATCCTGCCGCAGTGGCCACTGGAGCAGCGAATGGCCAGCCAACTTGAAGCCCTGGGTCTGGCCATGGTCCTGCATGGCGCACCAGAACCGTCTGCACTACGCGCTGCACTTGCCGCCGTGCTTGCAGACCAGGCCATGCAGCAACGTGCGCTGCGTTGGGCCCAACAGCGTTCATCAGATCTGGCCGACCCGGTCGTTAGCGTCCTCAAGCTTTGCCGGCAATGACTAGCCAGCGCACCATCATGCTGACCTGGGAAATGGGCGGCGGCCATGGCCACCTCGTTCGGCTCGGCCGGGTGGGCAAGGCCCTGCTTGAAGCCGGCCATCGGGTGATCTTTGTCAGCCGCGATGTTGCTGCCGCGCGAGCTCAGCTGCCTGAAGCCCTTTGTTTACAGGCACCTTTCCACCTGGTACCGACCCCGCCCTACCCGAAGGCAGCCAATCTGGCCGAAATCATGGATAACATCGGCCTCGGCCAGACCGACAGCATCGCCAAACTGACCGCCTCATGGCTGACCCTGGTCAAACAAACCCGGCCCGATGCGGTAGCGATGGACTTCAGTCCCGGTGCCCTGCTTGCCCTGCAAGGCCTGCCCTTGCGTCACGTGCTGATCGACAACGGCTACAGCCACCCCACCCATACCCCGACTCTGCCCAGCCTGCGCCCCTGGGATAGCGGCTATGCCGACTTTCACGACCGCATCGAAACGAGGGTACTGGCCGCGGTGAATGCCAGCCTGCTGCAGCGCGGCCTGCAGCCCTTGTCCTATTTGAGCGAGCTGTTTGGACGGGTTGATGCCATCCATTTGATGACCATTTCGGAACTGGACCACACCGGGCCGAAGTCGCAGGTCAATTACCGCGGCTACCTTGATCACGGCGGACAAGCACCGGTCTGGCCCAACCGCTACCCACGCGCGCCGCGTCTGCTGATCATGCTGAAGCACTTTCCGGGGCTGGTGCCGCTGCTCACAAGCTTGGCCAAGCAACGACTGAATCTGGTGGCTGCAGTGCCCGGTCTGGATGCGGGGAGCAAAGCTGCCCTGGCAGAATGCAACAACTTGATCCTGCACGAAGGCTGGCTGGACCTGCGCGTCGCTGCCAGTCAGGCCGACCTGGTCCTGTGTGCCGGTGGCGACGCCGTCGGCATCGTGCTACTCCAGGGCACGCCAGTCTGCGTGCTGCCGTTTTTCGACGAACAGCGCCTGACCGCCGAGAAAGCTGCAGCCACCGGTGCCGCCCTGGCCATGCCAATGGGCGCGTCAGTCGAGACGCTGATCCCAGCGATCAAGCAGATGCTGGCCCAGCCTTCGTATGCGCAGGAGGCAGCCAACCTGGCCGGGCGCTATCAGGGGCTGAATCCGGCAACGGAGCTGGAGGCGATTGTGGGGAGCCTGGTGAAGAGGGACCGTTGATGAAGCGCTGATCCAGGTTGACCGACGAAGACTCAGTCAGCTTCCTCGAACCGATCAGCGAGAATCCCGTCGGGAAAGTCTGGACAAGTGACGGCTTCACCCGATTCGGTATTGATCAGACCGCCGCGAATTTCAGCCGAAAACACACTACCCTTCAGATTCACCTGAATATCCACGCAGGCGAAATCAATGCCTTCGTCTGCGCCTGGTATGGCAAAGCCGAAAAAACCGCGCTGATTCAGGAAGGCCTCGTAGTCCTGTTCAAAACTGGACCAATCGCGAACGAACAAATGCGAATAACCACCGAACGCTAGATCACCGTCGATCACATCGCCGGGGCTGAAACTTGAAACCAGGTACCCGCCGGCAACCAACTCATTGACAACGTAGTTATCAGGCCAGGGCGAAATGGCCACGTATCCACTATCCTGGTCAAAATTTATGTAACCGAAGACCGAGAAGTTATCGCTGCCGTTGCCGTTCAGGTCGATGCTGCCGCCAAAACTGGAGAATGCCGGGTTGCCGGTGCTGCCTTCGATAATGAAGGTGCCCACGTTCTGAATTTCGGCCCCGGCGCTGCCTGCTGCCATTGCGCTGGCAGCGATGGAATACCCAATCAATCGACGATCCTGCATGGTGCCTCCCGGCTGGTAT
>SKQI01000127.1 GCA_007119095.1 Wenzhouxiangella sp.
CGGCCAGGATTCGCGGCAGCCTGGGCAGTTTCTCGCAGCGCGACCTGATCGTCTCCGGTGAAACACCAGTCGGTGATACAGCGGCGATTGGCGCCGCCATTGCGACCCTGAATCGCGATGGTTTCGGCAGCAACCTGACCACCGGCAAGGACAACTACGACAAGGATGTGCTGGCTGCTCGCGCCAGTTTCGAATGGTCGCCGGCTGACAATTTCTTCCTTCGCCTGGCCGGCGATTACTTCAAGGATGACTCCAGCCCGGTCGGTGGTCATCGCCTGATCCCCGGCTTGTTCTCCGGTGCACCCGTGCTCGACAACGTCTACGATTCTCGCGGTGGGCTCCAAGGGGAGAACTACACCGAGGCCTGGGGTGTGAGCCTGCTGGCTGAGTGGGATATCAATCCGAACTGGCAGTTCAAGAGCATTACTGCCTATCGTGAAAACGAGAATGTTCAGCAGATCGATTTCGATGCATTGCCGTCTGTTGATGTCGATGTCGCCACGATTTATGACAGCGATCAGCTCAGCCAGGAGTTTCAGTTCAACTTCAGCTATGACGACGTAACCGGTGTTGCCGGTTTCTACTACCTCAACGCCAACGCTTTCGGGCCTTTTGATGTCCGACTGTTCGAAACCGGCGACCTGATCGGCGCGCCGGGCCTCAACGCCTTTACCAAGGGCGATGTTGATACCGACACCTGGTCGCTGTTTGCCGATGTCAGTTTTGATCTGGCCTCATGGTTTGGTCTCGACACAGACCTGGAGCTGTCGCTGGGTGGACGCTATACCAGCGACAAGCGATCTTCCCGCGTGTTGCGGCAAAACATGTTGGGGGCTTCCGAATTCTTTGGCGGCGACCCCATCGTCCTGGCAACCACCTCCGACTTCGATGGTTCGGAAACCTTTACCCAGTTCACGCCACGCGCCAGCCTGGCCTGGAAACCGACGCCGGATCAGAACCTGTATGTTTCCTATTCGCAGGGCTTCAAGGGGGGCGGCTTCGATCCGCGTGGTCTGACGACTCTGGCGCCCGGCCAGGACGGCAATCCGCCAACCGATGACGATGTCTTTGAGTTCATGCGCTTCGGGCCGGAAACCGTGGATTCCTACGAGATCGGCCTGAAATCGCGATGGCTGGACGGTCGAGTCAACACCAGCCTGGCCTTTTTTTACAGCGATTACACCGATATCCAGGTGCCCGGTTCTATCGGTGCTGACACCACCGGCGACGGCATCGCCGATACCTTTGCCGGGGTAACCACCAACGCCGGCGCGGCGACGGTGAAGGGCTTTGAGTTCGAGATGAACGCGATCCTCGCCCAAAGCATGGCGACCGACGGTGACATGCTTAGCCTGGCTACCGCGATCGGTTACATTGATGCGGGCTACGATGAGTTCATCACCGCCGTCGCCAACCCGGCAACGGGCGAAACCGCCCTTGAAGATGTCGCTGATCAGCGCGTGATTCAGAACACGCCGAAATGGACCGCTCACGCCAACCTGCGCTACAACTTTCCGGTCAGCTGGTTTGGCGAAGATGGTGATGTTTCCATCATCGGTGCATGGTCATATCGGTCAAAGACCAACCAGTTTGAGGTTCCCTCGGCATTCCTGGACCAGCCCTCCTATTCCCTGTATGACCTGAGCTTGGTATGGCGGCGTGCGGACAACCGCTACGAAATTGGTTTGCATGGTCGCAACCTGACCAACGAGGAGTACAAGGTTTCGGGCTATGTCTTTGCCACCCCCGACGGCAGCACCTCGACGCTTGGTCTTGAAGGGGTCATGAATGCCTTCTACGGGCCGCCGCGCACCATCACCCTGACCGGCCAGATCAATTTCTGATCTGAACAAGACCAATCTGCTCTCCATTTCCGGGTTCGGGCCTTGCGCTCGAACCCGGCTTTCTTTGTTGACGTAGTACTATTCGGCGGTGCTGACCATGTCGACCGCAACCGTGCTGCTTGCAGGCCTGGCCTGGCTGGGTCTGCTGTTCACGGTGGCCGTTTACGGCGAGCGGGGTCAGCACTTGACTCGCCGCCTGTGGCCGGTGATTTATTCCTTGTCACTGGCGGTCTATTGCACGGCCTGGACCTTCTACGGCACCACCACCCAGGCGGCCCGGTTTGGCTGGCCGATTCCGCCCACCTTCATCGGCACCATCGCCCTGTTCCTGCTGGGATTTCCGTTTTTGCTGAAACTGGTTCGGCTCAGCAAGGCGGAGAATTCCACCAGCATTGCCGACTTCATTGCCACCCGCTTCGGCAAGTCATCGTCTTTGGCGGCCACTGTTACCGCAGTGGCCATGCTCGGCATCGTGCCTTATATCGCCTTGCAGTTGAAAGCCGTGGCGATGAGCTTCAGTGCGCTGACATTAGGCGATAGGGCCGAGACTGAGCTGACCACCTGGCTGGACCTGGCTTTTTACGTGGCCTTGTTCATGGCCGTATTTGCCATGTTGTTCGGTACCCGACGAGCCTCGGCCCGGGAACACAATCGTGGTCTGGTGCTGGCCATGGGTTTTGAGTCATTGCTCAAGCTCATCGCCATGCTGGCGCTGGGTGCATTCGTCGTTTTTGCCTTGTTCAGCGGACCATCAGAACTGGCGACGGCGACCGCGCGCCCGGCCTTCAGCAATGTCGACAGTTTCCTTACCCTGGGTTTGCTCGGTGCCCTGGCCATGTTCACTCTGCCGCACCAGTTCCATATCGGCGTTGTCGAATGCCGGGCCGAGGCGCATCTGCGTGCTGCGCGATGGCTGTTCCCGCTGTTTCTTGTGCTGATCAGTCTGCCGATCGTGCCGCTGGCCCGGGCGGGGAATGCGCTGCTGGCTGAGCAGGGCACGGCGCCGGACCTGTATGTGCTGATGCTGCCCCTGGCCGAAGGTCATGGCACGCTGGCCCTGTTTGCTTTCCTGGGCGGACTTAGTGCGGCTACCGGCATGGTCATCCTGGCGTCCCTGACTTTGTCAATCATGATCGGCAACCACTGGCTGACGCCGGCGCTGGTCAATCGCGGCTGGTCGCGGATCAGTCAGCACGGAATCCCGGTGCGCCTCCAGCGCCGCTTCGGTATTGCGGTAATCATGACCCTGGCCTATGTCTATGGCCGCCTGGTTGGCACGACTGAGGCGCTGGCTGATATCGGCGCGTTGAGTTTTTCCGGCCTGGCCCAGCTTGGACCAGCTGTCGTGTTGGCGGTCTATCGGCCCGGGTTGCCGGCCAGGGCGGTGATGATCGGCCTGCTGGCGGGTGTGGCGGTCTGGGGCTACGTGCTGTTTCTGCCGTTGCTCACTGCCGCCGGTTGGGTTACTGACGGCCCCCTGGGCTGGGCCTGGTTGGCTCCGGCTCAGCTTTTCGGCCTGGGCGGGCTGGACCCGCTCAGCCGGGCAGTGCTGGTCAGTTTGCCGATCAATGTCGCGGTTACGCTGTTGCTGGCCCAGCATCTGCCCCAGGTGCGTGCGGCCGGTCCAGCAACGCGAATCGAGCCATCCACGCTGCGGCAGCTGGCCGAGCGCTTTCTGCCCGACCAGCGTGTCAGCCAGCTGTTCGATGGCGTCAGCTCTGATGAAAGCTTGGAGCCACGCCTGGAGCTGGAGCTGGCAGCCGTGGTCGGTGCCGCTTCGGCCCGGCTGTTGCTGGATGCTGCGCGCAAGCGAACGCCGGCCCCGCTGGATACCGTTGCTGACCTGGTTGGACAGGCGGCCGAGCAGGCCCGGTTTTCGCAGGAAGTGCTCTCAGGCGCGCTTGAAAACATGAGCCAGGGCATTTGCGTGGTGGACAGTGATATGCGCTTGGTCGCCTGGAATGGGGCCTATCTGGACCTGTTTGAATATCCGGATGATCTGATCCGGGTTGGCCAGCCGGTGGCCGACCTGCTGCGTCACAATGCCGAGCGCGGTCTGATGGGCGCCGGCAGCGTCGACGCGCAGGTGCAGCGGCGCCTGGCCTTCAAGCGAGCCGGTTCCAGGCATCTGGTAGAGCGGCCATGGCCGGACGGGCGCATTATCGAAATTCGCGGCAACCCCATGCCGGGCGGTGGCTTTGTGGCCACTTTTACCGATGTCACCGCGTTTCGACGCACGGCCGAGGAGTTGCGGCAGATCAATGAGACGCTGGAGCAACGCGTGGCGGCGCGTACCGCGGAACTGGAACAGGCAAAGCTGCATGCCGAGCGTGCGTCCGAGGCCAAGACCCGCTTTCTTGCCGCCGTCAGTCATGATCTGGTCCAGCCGCTCAATGCGGCCCAATTGCTGACCCACTCGCTGAGCGCGCGCATCGTCCAGCAACCTGAGGCCGATTCGCTGCAACAGATTTCAGGGGCGCTGGCGGCCACCGAAAACCTGCTCGAGGGCCTGCTGGACATTTCTCGCCTGGATGCGGGCGGGCTGGAGCCGCGGATTATCAGTTTTCATCTCGGCGAATTGTTCGATCAGCTCCACGGCGAGTTCCGGCTGATGGCCGAAGAGCGCGGGCTTACCCTGGCCAGGGCGCGCACGTCGGTCTGGGTGAGGAGCGACCCGCAGTTGCTTCGACGAATTCTGCAGAATTTCCTGTCGAATGCGGTTCGGTATACCGAGCAGGGGCGTATCTTGATTGGCTGTCGGCGGCAGGGGGATCAAGTGCTGGCCGGTGTCTGGGATACGGGACCCGGCATTCCTGTTGCCGCCCAGGCCATGATCTTCGAAGAGTTTCGGCGCCTTGACAAGGATCGTCATGCCCCGGGGCTGGGGCTTGGCCTGGCGATTGCTGAACGTATGGCGCGGCTGTTGGGACATCCGCTGGAGTTGCTCAGTGAGCCGGGTCGAGGCACATTTTTCGGAGTCCGGGTTGAGCGTTCCCGCCCGCAGCCGTCGACACCAGCGACAGTGATCGCTGAACGAACCAGCCCGTCCGGCCGTATCCTGATCGTCGATAACGATGCCGCGATGAGGTCCTCACTGCAGTCATTGATCTCAGGTTGGGGTTTGGCCGTGGATGTGGCCGCCGATGCCGCTCAGGTCAGTCGGCTTTGGTCCGCGCAGGCGCCCAGTCTGATGATACTTGACTACCATCTTGACCACGGCCGGACAGGTCTGGAACTGTTCGCCAGCCTTGGTCAGTCCGGACGCTGCTGCCCGACCATCATGATCAGCGCCGATCATGCGGCCGAGGTCCGACAGGCAGCGCGTGAGGCGGGCTGTGAATTCCTGCATAAGCCGATTCGACCGCTGGCGCTGAAGTCGCTGGTTAATCGCCTGCTGAGTCAGGCGCAGACGTCGGCTGGTCTTAAGCCCCGCTAAATCGCACGGTTGGCACATGGTCGAGCAAGTCGGCATAGCGTTCGTGCACACGGCCCATACTGATTCGTCCGAGAAAGCCCGAGTAAGCCAGGTAGCTGACCAGAAAGCGTCGGTCGGCGGCCCAGTTGGGTAAAAAACGGGGTGGTTTCAACAGCCCCATATCGGCCAACTGGCCCAGCACGGGAACATCATCGAGATCCAGCTTGCCGCAGAACAGCAGCATCAGTACGTCAGCGCGGCCTGCGGCGACGACCGAGCGCAGGAAATCGTGCACGCGCAGCAGCCCATCAAGGTAAACCACGTCCTTGGTAAACGGCGCGCCCCCGCTCAGAACGCCGCCCCTGAACACGCGCCGGGTCTGCTCGAAGGCGGCCTTGCGTTGCGCGATCAGCGAAGCGTCATCATCCGTGCCATCGCGCGATTGAAGCTGCTCAAGAAAGTGTTGATAGACTTCGACAAAATCGGCACCCTGGGCGGCCATGTCGATTCCCAGCACCCGATCGGCCAGGCGACTGAGCCGGTCCAGATCCATGCAGCCGGTAATGAATTCGGAAAAGACGGCAAGCCCTTCCTGGGTTCGGGTGGTTCCGGGATGGCTGGCGGCCAGAATTGGCAGTTCGGTCTGATGACGCCCGTTCAGGCTGGTGGCGACATGAATGCCTGCTTCATGGTGAATCAGCTGTTCAACATCGCGATCGGTAAAGCGGGCGGTAGCGCGAATGCGAATCCGCTCGGGGCCGGCGGTGGCATTGGCCGAGAGGTTGTCAACAACTTCAACGGCCGGCGCCTCATCGGCGAAAAACTGCTCGACCGCGCAACGCATTCGTTCGGCAACCTCTTCGGCCGTGGCCGAGGCGTCGGCTGGCGCGCCCAGGTCGACATGGCTGAGTCGGTCGATGATGCCGCGCAGGCGGCGGGCCAGTTCCAGCGGTGTTCGGCCGGAATCGGCGGGGGCGAGCTCCGGGGCACCGTACAACTGGCTGGAGCAGCGGTAGAACTCGGCCTGGCCCACGTGCTTAAGCATGCGATTGGCCGTAGCGATGCGATCGGCAATGCGCTCGAACCAGGCTTGTGCCGGTCCGGTTCGCTTGATGATCGGGCGGGCACGGGTCAGGGCCTCTTCAACTAGGCGGGTATCTGCCTGCTCATAACTGACCTCTGGCAATTGCCGATCGCCTCCGTCCAGAAAGCGATTTCGCACCGCCAGCGGCCAGGCCAGCAGGCCCAGCACCCGCAGCGGACGTTCGGCCTCGCGCAGGGCAAAGGCCGCCCGGGAAATCTGTGTTCTCGTATCGGTCATTTCAGGCCGGGGTAGATGGTGATCAAAAAGCGTATAATCGTACGTTGCTTTCCTGAATCACCTTCGCACGGACCCGCTTATTCATGTTGTTCAACAATGTCGTCATCAAGTCTGTCGCTCACGTCGAGCCGCCCCATCGCATCACCAGCGAGGAAGTCGCCGAGCGACTGTCGCCGACCTTGAAGCGGCTTGGCGTGCCTGGCAATCCGCTCATTGATCTGGCCGGTATCATGGAGCGCCGGTTCTGGGACGAAGGTATGCAGCCCTCCGATGGGGCCACCCTGGCTGCCCGCAAGGCGCTGGCGGATGCCGATATTGACCCGCAGCAGGTCGGAATTCTGATCAATACCTCGGTTTCCCGTGATTTTCTCGAGCCGTCTACCGCGTGCATGGTGCACGGCAACTTGAAGCTGGCCAATACCTGCGAAAGTTTCGATGTCGGCAACGCCTGCCTGGCTTTTATCAACGGCATGAATATCGCCGCCCAGATGCTCGAGCGTGGCCAGATCGACTATGCCCTGATCGTCAATGGCGAAAACAGCCGTGAGATCAACGACATCACCATCCAGCGCCTGTTAGAGCCGGGTGTCAATCGCAAACAGTTCAAGGCCGAGTTTGCCAGCCTGACGCTGGGCTCGGGCTCTGCTGCCATGGTCATGTCACGGGCGGATCTCGAACCGGACGGTCACCAGTATCGAGGCGGTGTGGCGCGCGCGGCTACCCAGTTCAATAATCTGTGCCGCGGTTGGAATCACCAGATGTGGACCGATACCAAGAGCCTGCTGCGCGAGGGTATGAAGCTGGCCAGCATGACCTTTATCGCTGCCCGCACGGTGATGGGCTGGGTCGTGCAGGAGCTTGACCATGTTGTCATCCACCAGGTATCCAAGGCGCACACCGATTCCTTCGTTCGAGCCTTCGGTGCCGATCCGGCCAAGGTCTACCGGATTTTCCCCTTCCTCGGCAATATCGGCCCGGCCTCCATCCCCACTGTCATGTCCAGAATCATGCAGGATGGCAAGGCAAAGCGCGGCGACCGCATGGCCCTGATGGGCATCGGTTCCGGCCTGAATTGCGCCATGGCCGAGGTCGTTTGGTAAGTAAATAAAGGTTTCAGGGTTCAGGTTTCAGGGTTCAGGTTGGTTTCCTGTTCCTGAACCCTGAACCCTGAACGCTGAACCCTTTCTTTCCATGTTTTCTTCCGAACTTTATCCCTTCGCCAGTCACTTCCACGAGCAGGCTGATGGTCATCGGCTGCATTACCTGGACGAAGGTGATGCCGCGGCCCGGCCTGTGGTCATGGTTCATGGCAATCCGACCTGGTCTTTCTATTACCGTGAGGTCGTCAAGGGCTTGGCAGACAGCCACCGCTGCCTGGTGCCCGACCATATTGGCATGGGGCTTTCCGATCGCCCCGACGACAAGGACTACCGATACACGCTGGCCAGCCGGGTAGACGATCTGGGTCACTGGCTGGACGCGGTCGAGCCTAGCCGCCCGATCGACCTGGTCGTGCACGACTGGGGTGGGGCTATCGGCCTGTCCTGGGCGGTGCGCAATCCTGAGCGTGTTCGCCGCGTCGTGCTGCTCAATACCTGGGCGTTCAATATCCCCGCCGATGAAAGCCTGCCGGCTTCGCTGCGCTTCGCCCGCACCGGCCTGGGTGGGTTTTTGATCAACCGCTTCAATGCCTTTTCCGGTCTGGCCGTGCGGATGGCCACCGAGCGTCGCTTGCCGAAGGCCGTGGCGAAGGGCCTGGTTGCACCGTATCAGGGCAGCCCGGATCAGCGCCTGGCCACCCTGCGTTTCGTCCAGGACATTCCGTTGAGCGAAAAAGACCCGGCCTGGTCAGTGCTGGCCGAAACCGAGCAACGCCTGGACCAATTGGCTGCCAAGCCGGTATTGATCGCATGGGGCGCGAAGGACTTCGTGTTCAATGACAAGGTCCTGGCCATCTGGCGCGAACGCCTGCCCGAAGCCCGCCTCGAGTACCTGGAAGACGCCGGCCACTACGTCCTCGAAGACGCCGCCGACCGAATCGTCCCCTGGATCCGCAGCTTCCTGACAACCTGAGAGTTCAGACTGAGTAGGGCGTGGTCATTTGATCAAGCCCCTGCGCGTGAAGCCGGCTCAAGACCTGACACTCTCCCCTTTTCCTTTTTCCCGCTTCCCGCTTTTCATCACCATCGGTATCGTCAGCATCGTACTGGCTGCCGCCATCAACAGTAACGAGGTGAAGATCTCGGCGCTGATCACCTGGCGGTCGAGCAGGATGTTGGCAAAGATGATCATGATCAGAGCCTTGGTCTGCAGCAGCCAGCCGACCACGCGCGCCTGACCCGGCGGCCAGCCCAGCAGTTTGCCGGCGATAGCCACGCCGCCAAGTTTCCCGATCACCGCCGCTGCCAGCAGGGCTGCAGCAATGGCCAGCACGGCGATGCCACCCATTTCCCACTCCGTGCGAAGACCGGTGGAGAGGAAAAATACCGGCATCATGATCAACAGCAGGATGTGGCGAAGCCGGTCGAGCTGTTCCTGACCGAGCCACTTGCTTTCCATCACCGCACCGGCCAGGAATGCGCCGACCATGTAGTGCAGCCCGGCCCAGTCGGCCGCCAGTGCACACAAGGCCAGCCAGACCAGGGCGATGAACCAGCGATCGGCCAAGGGCAGGCGCGGCAGGCTGCGGCGCAGGGCCAGGGTTGCAACCACGAAACCCATGATGAAGGTAGCCTGCTTCCCCATCCGCTCGTAGTCGACCAGGATCAGGGCTAGTACGCCCCAGATTGCGATATCGTCGAGGCTGGCATAGCGCAGCACGCGCTGGCCCAGGGGGCGGCGCAGGATATCGAGCTTTTCCATCAGCAAAATCAGGATCGGCAGGGCGGTGACCGAGCAGGCCATGCCAATGCCGGCCACGAACTGCCAGGGCTGTGCCGCCGGTCCCATCCAGTCAGTACTGTGCATCAACAGCAAAAAGCCGACCAGGCCACCGCAGACGATGGGAACAAGCAGGGCGAAACCGGCCGTGACCAGGCTGTCGCGTCGGTTGACCCAGGCCTGGGGCAGGTCCAGCTCCAGGCCGGCCAGCCAGACGAACAGGATCACCCCCCAGGTGGCGATGC
>SKQI01000094.1 GCA_007119095.1 Wenzhouxiangella sp.
ACCGGCCACACGGCCGCCGAGATCGTGGTCCAGCGGGCCGACCCTGATTCACCCAATATGGCGTTGACCAACTGGAAGGGCGCGCGGGTGCGCAAGCAGGATGTCATCATCGCCAAGAATTACCTCACCAGCGGCGAGGTCAGCACCCTCAACCGCCTGGTGGTGATCTTTCTGGACCAAGCCGAACTGCGTGCCGAACAGCGCCAGGACCTGACGCTGGCGTACTGGCGAAACAACGTGGACCGGATGCTGGAGTTCAACGAGCGCCCGATTCTGACAGGTGCCGGCTCGGTCAGTGCCGAGCGTGCCAAGGAAATTGCCCATGAGCGTTATGAGCAATTCGACGCCCGGCGACGGCGGGATGAGGCGCTGGCCGCGGATGCCGAAGATTTGCAAGCGTTGGAGGTGATGGAGAAGCGGCTCAAGAGGGAAAGCGGCAAATGACAGTGGCCACCTTTCCACTAGAGGCGCAAAGCTGGCTCGGTCGGTTACCTTCAGGCTGGCAGGTAAAGCCGTTGAAGCACGTAGTGCAAGTTAATCCGGAGACGCTTCCCGATTCGACGGACCCAGATTGGCGAATGAGTTATGCCGACATTTCCAGTGTATCGCTCGGGCAGGGCATCGTCGGTGCCGAAGAAATTTCCTTCGCAGACGCCCCGTCTCGAGCACGTCGATTGGTCGAGGCGGGCGATACGCTGGTTTCAACCGTGCGTACTTATCTGAGAGCAATTACGGTGGTTCGAGAACCGCCTGAAAATCTGGTGGCCTCTACAGGATTTGCTGTCTTGCGGCCTGGGTCCGAGATTGATGCCAACTTTCTTGGTTACTTCACAACTTCGGATGCGTTCGTCAACGCAGTCGTAGCCCAATCTGTCGGAGTAAGTTATCCGGCAACTAACGCATCTGACATTGTGCGCTTGCCGATTGCTTTTCCTGAACTTGACCAGCAACAAAAAATTGCCGCTTTCCTCGATCGCAAGACCGCCGAGATTGACGGGCTGATTGACAGGAAGCGTCGCCTGCTGGCGCTGCTGGCCGAAAAGCGCACCGCCCTGATCACCCGCGCCGTCACCAAGGGGCTCAACCCTGATGCCCCCATGAAAGACAGCGGCATCGAGTGGCTGGGGGAGATCCCAGCGCATTGGGACATCGTTCGGATAAGGCATGTTACCCGGAAGATCGAACAAGGTTGGTCCCCGCAGTGCGAAAATCGTCAAGCCAGCATTGGAGAATGGGGCGTGCTCAAAGTTGGGTGCGTCAATGGGGACACTTATGATGAGACTGAGAACAAAGCGCTTCCCGTAGACTTGCCACCAAAGAAGCAGTACGAGGTCCGAGTGGGCGATGTCTTGGTGAGTCGAGCAAACACCAAAGAGTTGCTTGGAAGCGCCACCTTAGTCAATAAGACGCAGGGAAAGATCTTATTGTGTGACAAGCTTTATCGTTTAGAAACAAACGCATCCGTCCATAATGGGTTCCTAGTACGAGTGCTCCGTTCTCGTGCTGCTCGATTTCAATATGAGCGTGATGCAACAGGAACGAGCGGCTCTATGCAGAACATTGGGCAGGACACATTGAAAGATTTGAGGTTCGCCTGTCCACCGTTCGAAGAACAGAAGGAGATTGAGACCCGACTGATTACCGCGATGGAGCAGTTTGGGCAGCTTCAGGATCGAATAGAAAGCGCGGTAAGCAGGCTCGAAGAATACCGCTCCGCCCTGATCACCAACGCCGTCACCGGCCAGATCAAGGTGGCCTGAACCGGAGAAGCCCATGCACCAGGAAATCTACTTCGAACAGGCCATGGAGCAGTCGCTGGTCGAGCAGGGCGGCTACCGGCGTGGTGAGGCCAGTGGTTTCGATCCGGCCCGGGCGCTGTTTGCGGATGAGGTGATTGCCTTTGTCTCCGCCAGCCAGCCGGCCCCCTGGCAGTCGCTGGTGAAACTGCATGGCGAGCAGGCCGGTGAGGTGCTGCTGGGCGCGCTGGTCAAGGAGCTGGCGTCCAAGACGGCGCTGCACGTGCTGCGCCATGGCTTCAAGTGTTTCGGCAAGACCTTCCGGCTGGCTTATTTCGCGCCCAATACCGGCATGAACCCGGAGGCGGAAGCGGCCTATGCGCACAACCGCCTGTGCGTGACCCGGCAGGTGCATTTCAGCGAGAAGCACCCGCGCAAGTCGCTGGACATGGTGCTGTCGGTCAATGGGCTGCCGGTGGTCACGCTGGAGCTGAAGAATCCGATGACCGGGCAGACAGTGGACGATGCCATGCGCCAGTACCGGCGCGACCGCGATCCGTCCGAGCCGATCTTTCGCTTCAAGGAGCGTGCCCTGGTGCATTTTGCCGTGGACCCGGACCAGGCGTTCATGGCCACCCGCCTGGCCGGCGACAACACGGTGTTCCTGCCTTTCAATCGCGGCCACAACTTCGGCGCTGGCAACCCGCCGGCCGAGGCGGGCGGCTACCGCACAGGCTATTTGTGGGAGCAGGTACTCACCGCCGACAGCCTGATGGATATCCTGGCACGCTTCCTGCACTTGCAGGTCAGCGAAACGCAGGTTACGACCAACAAGGGCGTCAAGCGTCACAAGAAGGAAGTGCTGATCTTTCCGCGCTACCACCAGCTCGATGCGGTGCGCCAGCTGGTTGGCAGCGCGCGCGAGCAGGGCGCGGGGCACAACTACCTGGTTCAGCACTCGGCCGGCTCAGGCAAGTCCAACTCGATTGCCTGGCTGGCCCATCGGCTGTCCAGCCTGCACGATGCGAATGATGCCAAGGTGTTCGATACCGTGGTCGTGATCACCGACCGCCGCGTGCTCGACCAGCAGCTGCAGAACACCATCTACCAGTTCGAGCACAAGCAGGGGGTGGTGCAGAAGATCGACGAGAACACCCAGCAGCTGGTCCAGGCGCTGTCTTCCGGCGTGCCGATCATCATCTCCACCATCCAGAAGTTTCCCTTCATCACCCAGGCCATGGACACCCTGGCGAAGAAGGGCGAGACGGTGGAAGTGAACACCGGCGGCAAGCGCTTTGCGGTGATCGTGGACGAGGCCCACAGCTCGCAGTCGGGCGAGACGGCCATGGAGCTCAGAAAGGTGCTCAACCGCGACGGCATCGAAACGGCGATTGCCGAAGAGTTTCTGGACGTGGAAGAAGAGGATCTGTCGGAAGCCGCGCGCAAGGCGTTGTTTGGAGAAATGCTCAAGCGCCCGCGCCAGGCCAACATCAGCTTCTTCGCCTTTACCGCTACGCCCAAGTTCAAGACCCAGGCCGTGTTCAACGAACCCGGTGCCAATGGCCAGCCGCCCTTTCACCTGTATTCCATGCGCCAGGCCATCGAAGAAGGCTTCATCATGGATGTGCTGGAGCACTACACCAGCTACAAGACCTACTACGGCCTAATCAAGTCGATCGAGGACGACCCGCAGGTGCCCCGGCGCAAGGCCGCCCGGGCGCTGGCCCGCTTCATGTCGTTGCACCCGCACAACATTGCCCAGAAGGTGGAGGTGATCGTCGAGCATTTCCGCCACAACACCCGTCATCGCATCGGCGGCCGGGCCAAGGCCATGGTGGTGACCGCCTCGCGCCTGCATGCGGTGCGCTACAAGCAGGCTTTCGACCAGTACATCAAGACCCACAACATCACCGGCATCCGTTCGCTGGTGGCCTTCTCTGGCAGCGTGACAGACCCGGATTTCCCCGACCGCGCCTACACCGAAGTCGGCATGAACGAGGGCGTCAAGGAATCCGAACTGCCGGAACGCTTTGCCTCCGAGCAGTACCAGGTGTTGCTGGTGGCCGAGAAATACCAGACCGGCTTTGATCAGCCGCTGCTGCATACCATGTACGTGGACCGTCGCCTGGCCGGCATCCAGGCCGTGCAGACTCTCTCGCGCCTGAACCGCCGGGCCGAGGGCAAGGAGGACACCTTCGTGCTCGACTTCGTCAACGAGCCGACCGAAATCTTTGAAGCCTTCAAGCCCTACTATGAAGTCACCCCGCCGGGCGAGCCCAGCGACCCGCACCAGCTCTACGACCTGCAGCATCGCCTGGAGCAGGCCCAGGTATTCACGACAGAGGAGGTCAATGCCTTTGCCGAGGTCTGGTACAAGAACCGCAACGAACCGACTGCAGCCGACCACCAGAAGATCAACTCCGTGCTCGACCAGGCCGTGGAGCGTTACCGGGCGCTGGACGACGACCACCAGGACCAGTTCAAGGGCCAGCTGGCCAGCTTCCGCAACCTGTACGCCTTCCTGGCCCAGATCATTCCGTACCAGGACAGCAGTCTGGAAAAACTCTACAGCTACGCCCGTTTCCTGCTCAACAAACTGCCCCGCCGCGCCGATGACACCGTGTTCGAGCTTGAGGACGAAGTCTCGCTGAAGTACTACCGCCTGCAAAAAATCAGCGAAGGGGCAATTGACCTGGGTGTGGGCGAGGCCCAACCGCTGTACGGGCCCACCGAGGTTGGCACCGGCCGGGCCGAAGATGACCCGGTCGAACTCTCAACGCTGATTGGCAAGCTCAACGACCGCTTCGGCACCGACTTCACCCCGGCCGACCAGTTGTTTTTCGACCAGATCGCCGAAACCGCCGTCGAAAACCCGACCCTGCGCGAAGCCGCCCAGGCCAATACTCGCGATAACTTCGCCTACGTCTTTAATCGCATGCTGGAAAACCTGTTCATCGAGCGCATGGACGGCAATGAAGAAATCTTCGGCCGTCTGATGAACGACGATGACTTCCGCCGCGTGGCCGGCGAGCACCTGCTGCATGATGTGTATGAACGCTTGCAGGCCGGGGATGCCCGGCCGGGCCAACCTGCCAAATAAGGATTCAACGTGCGCATAGCATTACTGATTGATTGCGACAACGTCAGCCACAACTCGATCGAGGGAGTGCTGGAAGAGCTGGCGAAGTATGGTTCGGTCAATGTGCGCCATGCGCATGGGGATTGGAATAGCAGCTATCTTTGTGGTTGGCGGGAGAAGCTGAGCCCCAACGCCATTCGGCCGATGCAGCAGTTTGCCTATACCAAGGGCAAGAATGCGACGGATGCGGCGATGATCATCGACGCGATGGATCTGCTGTACAGCGGCAACGTCGAGGCGTTTGGGCTGATGACCAGCGATAGCGATTTCACGCCGCTGGTGCTGCGGATGCTCGAGTCGGGGTTTCCGGTCTACGGGTTTGGTGAGAAGAAGACGCCGCAGGCATTTGTCGATGCTTGCTCGACCTTCATCTATACCGAAAACCTCGGGTCGGACAAGGACGAGGACGAGCAATCACCAGTGCCGGCAGAGCAGGCTCGCAAGAGTCGCAATGAACTGCGCGGAAATACCGCACTGGTCCGCTTGCTGCGAACGGCCGTTGAACAGAGCTCTGATGATGACGGCTGGGCCCACTTGGGGCGGGTGGGTCAGTACATATCCAACAAAGGTTCCTTTTCGCCAATCAATTACGGCTATAAAAAAGTCGGTGATCTGATTCGGGCCAGTGAGCTTTTTGACATTGAGATGCGCAAGGATGGCACCGCGATGTATATCAGGGATGCGCGGTCGAAGGCTGACTGAAGCGCTTTCTCTTCGCCAACTCACACGGGCCTGACTGCCAGCGAAAACGGCACCGAGCTGAATGCTGTCCTGCCCATAATGAGTTCCTTCTTCCATACCCGGTGGCTTCGGGTATTACCGGTCTTTCCGGCTGGAGCAAGCGCCTTGTGACCCCGATAGTCTTATCGCCGCCGCGCAGCGGCGCACCGGTTTCAATCCCATTGCAACCGGCTCGGTGGGCAGGGATGCGCGATTTACAACGTCTCGGAAGAGATCGTGTTGCGCAGCACGGTCGACAACAACGCACAACCTGATTGAAAGTTCGACATCGGTGCCTTGGAGCTGATGACACGGATCTTCGGTGGCCGCTTCGAGACATTGATGTGCTGAAAGTGTGTCGGCCCACTGTGGTCTTAAGTCGGGGAAGTTGACAGAAGACCGGTGGCAATCGGGATGTCAGGCGCTTATAGTTCTACAGAATCAGTTCGAAAAAGGGGAATTTGATGCGCCGTACGCTGCCAGGCCTTGGGCTTGCTGCTTCGTTGTGGGTGCTGCTGGTTTTTCCGGCTCAGGCCCAGGAGGTCTCTGCCGGGGGTGCAGAACTGGCCGATCTGGTTCAGCAAGTCGAACGGCTCACCGATGAGAACCGGCCGGCAGCTGCTGTCGATCTGGTCATAGAGGCGCTCAGTGACGGTGCGCTGTCTTCGTCAGCTGCCGTTCGCCTGATCGTGCTTGCCCTGCCGGCGGCACGCGCCGCGCGCGATCCCGAGGTCAATGAGCGTTTGCTGGTTCTGGTTGAATCAGTCAGTGCTGAGCTGAGCGCCGGGGACGACATCTGGCAGCTGAACTCGGCGTTGACAGTGCACTATATTCTTCAAGCGCGCTTTCCCGATGCCGAAATGGCAGTTCTTGAGGCCTTGCCCCACCTTGACAGTCAGCCGCCTGAGCGTCAGGCCACGTTGCTCAATCATCTTGGCGTTGCTCGGGCTCAGCAAGGTCAACTGGACCAGGCACTCGAGGACATGCATCGTTCTTTATCGATTCTGGACCAGGCCGGGCTTCAGCCCCAGGCTTCCTTCCTGATGAACATGGCCGGGCTGTCGCTGCACCTTGAGGACTTCGAGTCAGCGGCCGAGTTGAGTAGGCGAACTCTGGAGATGCTCGAAGGCGACTCCGGTTTTGCCAGCCGCGCCATGAGTAATCTTGGGGTGGCACTGATCCGGCTCGGGCGGCCAACCGAGGCCGAAGGCGTGTTGGAGGAATCTATCGCCATGGGCGAACGGATCGGCGAGCCGAGCACGTCGGCAATGGGCAACCTCGCCTACATCCAGCGCGAGCGCGGCGATTATGAGCTGGCGCTGGCCAACTTTCGTCAGCACCTTAGTCTGGATCGGGCATCTGGGCGACCCGAAGGGCCGCCGGTTGCGCTGAAGAATATCGGTGAGACTCTGATGCGAATGGGCAAGCATGAAGAAGCTGCAGAAAAGTTTGAGGAGTCGTTGGTCGGATATCGCGCGGTAGATGTGAGAGTGCGGCGCCTGGAACTCTACCCGGTCATGATTGCCAACCTGGAAATTCTGGGCGACTATCGTCGCGCGCTGGAGCTGATGCAGGAGTACAAGGCGCTGAGCGACGAGGTGGTCAACGTCGAGTCCATGGAGCGCATTGCCGAACTGCAGTCCCGGATTGCGCTGGAACGCAGGGAGCGTGAATTGATCGAGTTGGAGCAGGGTCGCGCGCGAGACGAGCAGGAGCTGGCAACGCTGGCGGCCGAACGTGCCCGTGAACGGTTGTTCCTGAGCGCGTTGATTTTGGGCGTGACGGCGCTGGCCGTGATTGCGCTGCTACTGGTTCGGACTGTCAGGCTGCGTGGCCGAGCCAATCGACTGTTGTCGGTCAGGAACAAGCGCATCGAACGCCAGCAGCTTGAGCTGGAAGCGCTCAACCATCAGCTTGAGCTCAGCAGCCAGCGTGACGAACTGACCGGGCTTGGCAATCGGCGCGCCCTGCGGGCCTTTCTCGACAGACTTGCTGATGCGGATCAGCGGCCGCCCCCGTACCTGTTGCTGCTGTTCGACCTGGATCATTTCAAAGACATCAACGACCGCCACGGGCATGAGGCTGGTGACGACGTTCTGGTGACTTTTGCACACGCTCTGACGACTTGCGCCGGCAACGATGACCTGGTCATTCGCTGGGGCGGCGAGGAGTTCCTCTGGCTGGCTGCCAATCGCGATACTGACGATGCCATCCAATTGTGCGCCGGGTTGAGGGAGGTGCTGGCCGGCGCACCTATCGAAATCAATGGATGCCCAGTCAATGTCGGGTTTTCAGCCGGTTGCATTGCGCTACCGTCGGGACAATCGCGCCCGGCCCAAGCGTTAAGAGACGCTACCCGGCTGGCCGATGCGGCGATGTATGAAGCCAAGAGCGCCGGTCGGGGGCGCCTGGTGGTGATTCGCTCAGACAGCCAATGGCACGCGCTGCCTGCCGGTGCGCTGGACCTTGAGCTGCTCGCAAAACAGCAGGTGCTTGAGGTGCAGAAAGTGGCGCTTGGCAGTTAAGGCATCTCTGAATAATTAGGCTCGGAGCGCGCTTGAGCAGTGAGGTCAACGCTGCCTACAAGACAAGTCGATGCGCTGCCCGGGAAGTAGGCTGCCGTCAGGCCATATAGATCAAGAAATTCGGCCGGCGCTGAGCGATGGTCGGGTATGCTGTCGCCTTTCCTCACCACGAGCTGTCCATCGCCATGCGTTTGTTTACCGTCCCGTGCTTGCTGCTGGTTCTCTCTTTTAGCTCCGTAGCGGCCGAACCGCCGCGCGTGTGGTTCGATACTGATCTCGGGCCCATTCTGATCAGGCTGGACCCCGAGCGAGCGCCGCAGACCGTGGAGCACTTTATCGGTCACGTCGAAGATGGTTTCTATGATGGCCTGGTGTTTCACCGTGTCGTGCCCGGCTTTGTTATCCAGGCCGGCGGGCGCGATGAAAACTTTGCCCGACGCGACGCTCAGCGCCCGCCGGTGCAGGGTGAGCCCGGTAACGGTCTGCTTAACCGTCCCGGCAAAATCGCCCTTGCGCTAAGCGGCGGTAATCCGAATTCAGGGCGGACCGAATTCTTTATCAATCTCGCCAACAGCCCGCATCTGGATGACACCTTCACCGTCTTCGGTGAGGTTGAGTTCGGCCAGGAAACCGTTCGACGTATCGGCAGTCTGCGTTCGTCTTCCAAGCTGGTCGGAGCTCAGGTCTTCGAACAGGCACCGGTCAGTCCGCCGCGTATTCGCCGGGCCGTGGTCAGTGATGGGTTTCCGCTGATGCCGCTGCATACCGGTTCCTGGTTCAACCAGGCCACCGCCGGCAGCGGATTCAACCTGGAAATTACCAACGATGCTTCAACGGAAAGCGGACCGCTGGCGGTGGTGTATTGGTACGACTTCAATCAGGGTGAGCCGATCTGGATGACCGGAATCGCAGCGTTCGAATATGGTGTCAGTGAGCTGACCATGGATCTGCTCCATTACGCCGGTAACGTGGCCGATTTTCGCCTGCCGCCGCCGGTCGCCGAGTTCGAGGTCTGGGGAACCTTGACAATCCGCTTTCACGGTTGCACCAGCGGCGAATTTTCCTGGGATTCGCCCGAGTTCGGCAGCGGCCAGGCCGATGTCGTCCGTCTGACACTGCCCGAAGGAGTGAACTGCGCGGACCAGTAAACTGCAGCATGGATGGACGATAGAACTTTACGCTGACATCGCGTTCGGCGGCCGGGAACTCTACTCGGAAACTGCTGAGAATCGATCCGCGAAAACAATATCGAACAGGCGGGGGTAGTCGTGGCCTTCTTCAATGCTCCAGACCGTGCTGAAATTCCAGCCGTTGAAGGTGGCTTGTTGCTGCATGTCCGGGGTCGACTTGCCTTCGGCTTCAAAGAGGTTGTTGCTGAAGCCTGTTCCAGCCGACTGTTCGGTAGTGTCGATATCCCAGTAGCTTTCAGTCACCTCGCCAAGGTTGTAGCCCACCAGGCCGCCAACGTTGGTTCCTCCGTTGACTTCGCCGGCAGCATAGGCGCGCTGCAGATACAGCATGGAATCGCCTGAAGGCCAGATGGTGCCGATCAGTCCACCCACCATATCGCCTGTTGCATCGACG
>SKQI01000147.1 GCA_007119095.1 Wenzhouxiangella sp.
GAGGAGGCCATGATCCGCATCGACATGTCGGAGTTCATGGAAAAGCACGCCGTGGCCCGCCTGATTGGTGCCCCGCCGGGCTATGTCGGCTACGAGGAAGGCGGGTATCTCACCGAGAGCGTGCGCCGCCGTCCCTACTCGGTGATTCTGCTCGACGAGGTCGAAAAAGCGCACCCGGAAGTGTTCAATATCCTGCTGCAGGTGCTCGACGACGGGCGCCTGACCGATGGCCACGGCCGCACCGTGGATTTCCGCAACACCGTTATCGTGATGACCTCCAACCTCGGCTCGGATCGCATCCAGGAGCTGCAAGGGCAGGGCTACGAGACGATGAAATCAGCCGTCATGGAAGTGGTCGGCCAACACTTCCGGCCCGAGTTTATCAACCGGGTCGATGAAATCGTCGTCTTCCATCCGCTCGATCGCCAGCAGATTCGGGCGATTGCCTCGATTCAGATCGAGGGCTTGAGAAAACGCCTGGCCGACCGCGACATGAGCCTGGAGATTTCCGACCAGGCCCTGGATTTGCTCGGCAACGTCGGCTTCGACCCGGTGTTCGGTGCCCGTCCGCTCAAGCGCGCCATCCAGCAGAAGCTGGAAAACGGCCTGGCCCAGCGCATCCTGGCCGGTGATTTTGGTCCTGGTGACACGATCCGGGTGGATACGGTGGCCGGCGAGCTGGCTTTCGAATCTTGAGCGGCCCGGGGAAAAGCGCTTGTGGATATAGGAAATATAAGCGCCTCATTTCCCGAACTCCAGCAGTAACCGGAGCCATGCCCAGCCGGCGTTTGACCCCGTTTGCAGCCTGCAGAGGTTCGGATTGCGCCCGATTGTCCCCCTGTCGGAGCCAACGGAACGACGAAGCACACCAAGCTTCCTGTCATTGGCCTATTCCGGCTCGAGCGCCGCCGGACCGCGCTTGGCTCAAGCGCGAGCTGAACCCGGTTTTCTGTGATTCAGGAATGTCCGATTCGCTTGGCCGGTGGCGCGCGGCTTTAGTTGCCCAGTCCCCCTCGTCGCAAATCGGCAGGGTCTGTAGCGTAAACACCTTGTGGCCGCGGTGCGGACCGACGGCAATGCGGTAGGTGATGCAGTGGGCCACCAAATCGGGTATCGGGTCCTCTTCGTCCAGCACACCGCCATCGATGCCTGACGCACATGGGCGGCTAACTGCTTGCCGGCCCCGGCCAGGTGGTTGGTGGACGGCCCGCGGAAGAACGCTTGTCAGCCTGAACTGGAAGGGGCCGCGGTGATGTCTGTTCCGGAAAAGTCATTGCCCTTGAACAGCAGCGCCGAGGTATCAACAACCATTAGCGCGGAAGGCCCGCCTCGTCGTAATCCAGAATCTCATCGGCGGCTCGGTCATCGAGGATGGGACGGCTGGAGGCCCTTTGACCAATCGCCAGCAACCTTTTACTGATGCCTTTTCGGCCGCGTCGCCGCTGTTCTCGATGCAGCCGTTCCTGCAGCGCGCGGGTCACCGCCGCGCTCATGGACTCGCCAGTAAGCTCGGCCAGCTCGCGAGCCAGTCGATGTGTTTCCGGGTTTTTCAGGTTGAGTTGCATGCCTTCTAGAATAAATACCGTTTTCTAGTATGGCAAGTCTTCAAATCGCCTTGCTTTGAGGTGAGTATGGACCACAAGGCAGTGGGTGACTTTACGGGGCAGGTCGGCCCCAGCGGGGCCGACCGTTTGCTTGATAGAACGCGGTTTGAGTCGCGCGCTCAGTCCTGATCTTCTTCGAAGCGATCCCAGTAGACGTCGTCGCTGAGAATCCACAGGATGTCGGATGCCGATCCGCTCCAGTTCTGTTCCTCGATCGTTGCCTCGACGGCATAGCTGCCGATCGCGCTGGGCGGTTCTGCTTCGCCGTCATAGCTCATGACCACGTTCAGGTCCGCAGGCACCGTCTCTACATCGGCCGTAATGGGGGCGCCGGTATGCAGGTGATAGAGATTGGACAGAATGACCTCGGCAGTGGCAGGCTCGATCATGAAGCTGTCGGTTGCCGAGCCGATGAAACCAAACTCGGTAATCGTGGCGATGACTTCGTAGCTGCCGGCGTCGGTGGGCGGCGTTGCCAGGCCGTCGTAACTGACTTCGACGGCCAGACCGGGCGGGTCGGTGACGATGGTGACTTCCAGCGCCGAGCCGGTATAGGTCTGGATCAGATCTTCGAGGATGACCTCGGCCTCCACCAGTTCGAAGACCTCCAGCGTGACCGGGATTTCGACCAGCATCCCGCCATCTTCGTTGGTCGCAATGCAAAGGTAAGCTGCGTATTCCCCGGGCGCCAGGCCGCTGGTGTCTAAGCTCAGATTCACCATTTCGGTATCGCCTTCATTGACCTGGCCGTTGGCAGGACCGACGCTGAGCCAGCCAACCGAGGTCAGCGGTTCTTCGCAGGCCCCGGTTTCCGGCGCCGGCTGGTTGGTTTCGATGGCAAAGCTCAGGCTGCCGTTACCCATGTTGCTGATGCCGAGCTGATCGCTCGCCAGGTCGTCTTGGGCGACCAGGAAGCTGAAGCTGGCGGCGGAGAACTCGGCAAGCGGTTCGAAGCGGGTTGTGAAGCTGAACGTGTCGCTCCAATCACCGTCAGCACAGTTGCCAATAGCGCGCACGCGCCAGAAGTACTCGGTGCCGATCGCCAGCTCGCTGGTCAAGGTCAACGTCGGCACGGAAACGGATTCATCGACAATCAGATCATTGAACAGGGCGTCGCTGGCCAGCTGTACCTGGTAGCTGATGGCATTGTTTTCCTGCCACTGCAGGCTTGGCATCCAGTCGACATCAATCGCCTGGTTCGCCGGAGCGAGCAGGGTGGTTGCGTCAACGGCATCGTCCAGCACGGTCAGCTCAAGCAGTTCGGTGAGCGTGATTGCGGGGACGGTAGTGCCGTCGGAGCTGCCTTCGACGGTCAAGGCATAGCTGTCAGCGGCAAGGCTTGAGGTGGCGATGGTCAAGCTGCTGATGGTGGCCGGGTCTGAGGGTGTGACCGGATTCGGATCGAACACGGCGCTGGCGCCGGCGGGCAGGCCTGCGGCAATCGACAGGCTGACCGTGTCGGCAAAGTCCGCAATGCTGGTGACGCCGACTTCAAACGCCGCATCATTACCGATGCAGACCTCAAGGCTGGCCGGGCTGGCGCTCAACTCGAAAGTGGGTTCGGCGCCTGCCGGCTCGAAATCACCGTTGGCCACCAGGGCGTAAGGCTGGCTGCCACCCATCGGTACATTGATGCCGACCACCCGAATCTGGTAAGTGCCGGCCAGCGGGCTGTCGAGGCGCACCTGGTGCACGTTATTGCGGTTGTCGTAAGCGCTCGTGCTGGTGTCGGCAAACGGCACGAAGGGGGAAGAGGCAGGCAGCTTCTGGGTCCAGACGTTGCCGGACGGGTCTTCGACTTCCAGACGCAGTTGGTTGACCAGGGCGACCGCAGCGCCAATGGTGCCCGGGAAGTCGTGCCAAACCAGGCTGATGGTCAATGGCTGGTCGCCGGGAATGTCGATCTCGTAGCTGTGGGTCTGGCCGGTTTCCAGGCCGTCGAACTCATCGACCAGCCAGAGGCGCTGCTCGTCACCGTCGAAATACAGGCTGTTGTCGAGCAGCACCCGACCCCAACCCTGGTCCTGGCTGGGTGCCCCGCCGCCGGCGCCGCTGCCGCTCATGCTGTGCGCACCGTTGATCATCAGAGCCTTGACCAGCGCGCCCGAGATGGTGCTGATGCCGTTGGCCGGGTCTTCGATCCCGGTCGGATAAAACCCGCGTTCCAGGTACTCGCGAACCAGCGCGCCCATGCCGGCCGCAGTCGGGCTGGCCATGGACGTGCCGCTCAGGGTGCAGGTGCCGCAGCTGCCAGTGTTTGGATCGCCGTTCGAGCCCACCGAAACAATCCCGTCGCCCTGGGCAACGATGTCGGGCTTGATCCGGGTGTCAGCAGTCGGCCCGCGCGAGGAAAAGCCGGCCATGTTGTTGCCGCTGGCACCGCGCTGTGTGGCACCCACGGTGACGGTGTTCTTGGCGTTGCCTGGCGAACCCACGCTGTTGGGGGCGTTGCAGCAGGTGCCATCATTGCCGGCGGCAAAGAACAAGGCCATTTCCGGGAAGTCCCAGACCGCCTGATCGGCCGACTCGGTGAACGAGTCATAAGTCACGGTACAGCCGGGAATGCAGAAGAATCCCAGGAAACAGCAGCTGCCGCCCCAGGAGTTGTTGTGGACCCGGGCACCGTTGGCAAAGGCGACCGAGACCAGGTGATGGACCGTGCCACCCAGATCGTTCAGATAACCCAGCGCGTCGCCCATTTCCTGGGCAATCAGCTTCGCGCCCGGTGCGGTGCCGTCCAGATCGGTAAGCCCGCCGGGCGTGGAAAAGTTGGTGCAATCAACCGCATTGGCCGGGTTGTTGCCAAGCACTGATCCGGCGACATGGGTGCCGTGACCGGCAGCTGCGCCACCGGGACAAGAAGTGTCGCCCAGCGAGTCACCGGCAGGGGACCACTTGTAGTAGATCGGGATCTTGCGCTGATCAAGGTCCGGCGTGGCAGGCGAGCAGGCGGTGCCGGCCTGGCAGTCGCTGACCGGCGGCGGCCCCAGCACCGTGTCGGCAAAGGCACAGTGCGGGAAGTCAACGCCGGAGTCAGCAACGCCCACCAATTGGCCGCAGCCGAAGATGCCGCGATCGAAGATCGGCAGTTGGTCGACCTCGCCGCTTTGATGCAGCCAGCCACCCTGAGAGTTGTGGAACTGCATGACCTTGCGAACCAGCAGATGGGCGACCTCGTCGATGGTCGCCAGGGACTCGACCAGTTCAGGCAAGGCCTCACCCAAGACCGTGATGACGATGGAGTGTCGCGGAACGCCGCGCTCGATAAACCAGTGCTCGACGCCCGGCAAGCCGGTCACCTGTTCGAGCAGGTCGTCGGCATCCACGCCGCGATGCAGGGCGACGGTCAATGGCATGGCTGGCGGGCGATCGTCAATCAGCAGGGCATTGACCAGGTTGCTTTCCAGCTTCCAGTTCGGCTCGAAGGGGCCAGCCCACACAGCATGGTCCAGCTGCTCAAGGCGATGGCGTGCGCCGGGCTGGGTGCGCACCAGGTAGGCATAGTCCGGCAGATAGCCGAGAATCTCGGCGCCGCTGGCCTCGACCCTGCCTCTCATGACTGGCGAAATCGGGCGATCGAACTTGATCACCTGGTAGGCGCTGTTGGCCTCGGCGGTCTGGTTCAGATTGAGCGCTGACGCCTCCGGGGCATGACGGTGCTGCTGCTGGCAGGCGTCGAAGGTGGTGGTATCAAAGCGGATTTCACAGGCGGCATTGCCACCCCAGGATGAGGCCGCAAAAGCCAATAGGCTCAGGCCAATAAGAAGCTTCTTCATTCGGATTTCTCCCAAAAACAACTTGCACTGAGGCGGCCAAGGCGACCACCTCCCCTCGAAATTGCCGTTGCATCCTACTCGGAAATAGCGCGAGATTCAAAGATCCGGGCTAATCGTGAGCAGCCTGAATCCTCTTGGCTTTGTCAGCGCTGTTGCTCATGGAGCAGGTCATCAAGCCACAGCCTGGCGGCGCCCTTTCCGCAGTTTTGCCCGCCGCATGCCCGTGTCCAGGTCGAGGCGGCCAGATGCCCGGGGTCGATCACGGTCATGCAAAAAAGGTGCGTATACTGCTCAGCCTTGATTCCAAGCAATTGACCTGAGGATGGTTTTCATGTCTCGCATTCTGTTCGTTTTTGCAATTTGTTCGATTCTGGTGGCCTGTTCGCCTTCTGATGACGCCGGTGCTGATGTGGATCAGGCGGCGTCAGCCGCCGACCAGGTGACCGCGGATGAAACCGATGTGGAAGATCGCGGCCGGCAGCGCCAAGTCGCCGGTGGTCGATCGTCTGAAGAAGCTGAGGCCCTGGCCGAGCGTCGGGACCAGCTGCGCGAGCAGGCGCAGGCTGACGAGCCGGCGATTCGTCGGCGCGGCACCGAGTCCTGGTGGCGTGATCCCGGCGTGCACGAGGGCCTGGGATTGTCAGTCCAGCAGCAGCTGGGGCTGGAAGACGCAGCCAATACCGCACTGCGTGAGCGCGAGCGCTTGCATCGTGAAATGCTGACGGTTCGCCGTGAACTGGCCGAGGCGCTGAACGAGGGCAATGAGGTGCTTGCCAACGATGCCAGGTTCCGTCGTGATGAACTGCAACGCCAGATGGAAGATGCCAACCACGAATGGCAGGGTGCGATGCGACTGCTGCTGGATGACGATCAGCTGGAACTGCTGGAGAAGCACCAGCCCAACTGGGGCCGCTGGGGTGGCAGGGGATGAAACTTGATTGCAGCGCCTTGCCGGCGCTGCAATCTGTCAGGCATTGTCTGAAACGGTCAGGATTCTGCCCGGTTCAGCGTCCGCGGCCCCAGTCGTAATAGGGCAGCCTGTTTGAGAAGCGTTCGTCGAAGGGTTGGTGCTTGACGATGCAGTGCAGGGCGCCGGCTGAACCGATAATGCTGCTGCAGTCCACCTGGATGACCGTGCGGTCCGGAAACGCCTGCTCGAAGGCTGAAAACGCCTGGGCATTCTGCGTCGGATAGCCATTGAACGAGCAGACAATGACGATATCGTTGACGATGACCGTGTTGGTGTAGGTGTAATGGACTCCGCCGTCCCCGTCCCGCCATCCCGGTGTCCGGATCACGTTATAGCCGCGTGACTGCATCAGGGCGACCGCATCTTCGGTGACCTGGTGCGGGATGCCGTTCCACTCGTTTTCGTCGTACTGGCCGATGACCACGGTCTGGTCGTCGACCGGGATAAACCACATGTCCAGGTGGCCGGTCGAGTCGTAGCTTGGAAGCTGCCACTGGCTGGCTGTTGGGTTACCGTTCTGATCCACCCCTAAAGAGCCTAGCACTGTGATGTCGACACCCTGCAGGGCGGCGAAAAAGTCATAGAGTTGCTGTTCCGTTACGCCAGGGTTGTACTCAAAAATCGTGTCAGTGATAAAAGCCTCACCGTTGGCAAAGCTGTGATAGTTGCCACCGCCCTGGGCCAGCGGCAGCTCATAGAGCGGGATGTCCAGTTCGGCGGCAATGGCACCTGGAATCTGGTTGTCCTGGGGGCGCGGCCGGTCGTAGTCATGATCGATGATGATGCGCTGGAAATTACCGCTGGCAAATCGCGGGCCGTAGTCGCGAATCCAGACTGAGTTCGACGGGGCCTGGATGAAGTCAATTCGATCGACATTGGCACCGGCGCTGGCCAGGGTGTTGGCCGCGCTGGCCTGCTGGCTAGGCCCGGACACCACCAGCATGACCCGGGCGCGCGAGTCACCGGTGGTGATCGGCACGATCATGGAGGTGAGCACCGCGTTGAACTGCCCCCAGCGCATCAGGATGGCATCGTTGCGTTCGTACTCGGCCGGCGGGCGCAGGAAGGTGTAGTCCGGCAGGTCTTCCGGCAGCGGCGCAGACAAGTCAGGCAATTGCCAGATACGCTTTTCCGCCGCGGTCATGTAGCGCGGCAGGCCGGGGTTTCGCAAGTCTTGCTGACGCAGGCGCTCCAGAACATCCGGATCAGCCATTCGCAGGTTTTCCGGTCCCTGCCTGACCGGCTCCAGGCGTTGGCTGCGGTCTTGCGCGGCCAGTGTAAGAGGGAAACAAAGCAGGGCCAGGATCAGGAGTTTGCGAACAATCATTGCTGGTTCTCGGTTTTGATGGCAGCCGCGGAGCCTAACCGCTGCCCCGGTCAAACGCAAATAAAGTCAGCGCGCCGGGCTTTGTCTCAGGAAAAGTTATCGGGCTTGCCGTCAATTTCCTGCCAATGCCATCTGCAACAACCCCGTCGGCAGGGCGGCCGCTGCCTTTGGCAATCGGGAAACCTGGCCCGTATACTTCCTGGCATGTCCGAAAAGTCGTAAAGCCCATGCCCTGGATTCGCGTTCCCCTGCTGTTGGTCACTCTTCTGCTCCTGGTCACTGTCGCTCAGGCGGACGGTTTACGGTTGGCCGACCCACGTGTGTTGTCTGAACTGCGCCAGCTGGACCGGCCCGTTCCTCCGGCGACGCATTTTCGGCCACTGCCGCCGCCCGAGTTGCCTGACTTCGATACCCTGGTCAGACAGGCGCCCGATGTCACCTTTCTGCGCACGTTCGCCGAGTATGAAACCAATGCCGGCATCTTGATGCGCTGGCGTCCCGGCGTTTTCAATACCGAGCTTGCGTCAATGATTGTTCCAATCACGACGGGCGATTCGCGTGCCATCGTTTATCTGGTCGTGCGCCCTGGTGGCTCTGATCAGCAGCATGCAGAAAGCTGGCTGGGCAGCGCTGGTGCGGACCTGGATCGGGTGGCATTTGTCGAAGCCCCGAACGATTCGGTCTGGATTCGCGACTACGGCCCGCGCTTTGTCAGTGCCGATTTTCAGCGGGTGATTGTCGACCATACTTACGAAGGCGCTGCCGGCCGCCCCAATGACAATGCAGTTCCCGGATTTGTGGCGGGTCATCTCAACGAAGCGCTGTTTACCATCCCGCTGGTGCACGGCGGCGGTAACTATCATCAGTTCGCCGGCGGCGAGGGGTTCGTCACCGATTCCATTCTGGATCGCAATCCGGGATTGACCGCAGCGCAGGTGACTGATCTGTTTGCCCTTTACCAGGGGGCGGAGGTGACGCTGCTGGGGTCGTTGCCACAGAGCTTTGATGGCACGCAACATCTGGATATGTGGTTTCTACCGGTAGACGATCAAACCGTCATCATCAACGATTACTCCAATCCACCGGCCGACAGCGAGTGGATACCGCCGGTGGTGGTCGAAGTGACCGAGTCGGCTGTCGCCGAAATGCAGGCTCGCGGCTATACCGTCAAGCGTATTCCGGCGTGGCGAAGCACGAATCCGCAGCCTTGGGGCAGCCTGTCGCACATCACCTACAGCAACACGGTGGTGCTCAACGACGTGGTCATCACCTGTGAGTACCCCGGCTACGATGAACAGAATTTGGAGGTCATGACTGTCATGACGTCCGCTTTTCCCGAGCGAGCGGTGATCGCAGTTGACTGCGGCAACATCATCCACTCTTTCGGTGCGCTGCACTGTGTCGTCAAGCACATTCCCAAGACAGAGCAGTTCGGTGCCAGGCCGCCGTTTTATGACTGGACCCGTTAGCCTGAAAACGCCGCTGGCAGCTGGCTGGCGGCTCGGTGGCGGGCATCTGGCGTAGCGTCCCGCTTGGCCACACTTGATACTGCCGCCTGGTTTCTAGCGGAGTATCCCCATGAGCAAGGAAATGAAGATAGATCGCCACATGATTCGCAACCTGCGCGAGCTGCGCGGCTGGTCACAAGAGCAGTTGGCCGAAGCGGCTGGCTTGGGCGTGCGCACTGTTCAGCGGGTGGAGTCGGAAGGTCGTGCCTCGGCCGAAACCCGCACCTGCCTCGCCGCGGCCTTCAATGTGCCGCAAACGGCCCTGGCCGCAACACCCTCGGTGACGGAACGTGTCCAGCAAACGGCTGATCCGATTCTGGGGCTGGTCGGGACATTTCTGATCGTTGTTGGTCTGCTCAGCAACCAGGGCCA
>SKQI01000175.1 GCA_007119095.1 Wenzhouxiangella sp.
ACCCTGTTTTTTGCCACTTCGCTGTCGCCCAGCCTGGTGCCGCGGCCGTTCATGATGCAGGCGCTGTTGTCGGGCGTCGCCCTGGCGGCGGGTTATGCGGTGGGCGTTTTCCTGCACTGGCTGTGGCATTTCATGGAGCTGCCCGAGCTGCGTGACCGGGTTCTGCTGGTCTCCAAGATCATTGCCTGGCTGTTGTGCCTCACGGTGGCCATCGCCTTTCTGGTCCGCGCCTCGGCCTGGCAGAACAGCGTGCGCGAGCTGATGAACATGGCACCGGTGGAAACGGCCCGGCCCTTTTCCGTCGGCCTGATTGCCGTGCTGGTGTTTGTATTTCTGCTGGCCCTGGCGCGCCTGTTCTTGTTCATCAAGCGCAGCGTGGCCGGCCACGTGGATCGGGTGGTGCCGACCCGGATTTCCCTGGTCATTGGCGCGCTGGTTGCCGTGCTGCTGTTCTGGGGTGTGATTTCAGGCGTCCTGGCCCGATTTGCCCTGAACAGCTTCGATGCCTCGTTTCAGCAGCTTGATCTGCTGATCGAGGATGAGCTCGACCCACCCACCGACCCCCGTCGCACCGGTTCCGAGGCCTCGCTGCTGGCCTGGGATGACCTCGGGCGCCAGGGCCGGCGCTTTATTGCCCGAACCCCGAGCGGGGACGAGTTGGCGAGCATCAGTCCGGGGTCGGTGATGGAGCCAATTCGGATCTACGCCGGCCTGAATTCCGGCGAATCCATCGAGCAGCGTGCCGCCCTGGCGCTGGCGGAAATGGAACGGCTGGGGGCTTTTGAACGCGATTACCTGGTTATTATCACGCCCACCGGCACCGGCTGGGTTGACCCTGGCGGCATTCGCAGCCTGGAATACCTGGTCGGCGGTAACGTCGCCAGCGTGGCCGTGCAGTACTCCTACCTGCCCAGTTGGCTGTCGCTGCTGGCCCAGGCCGAATATGGGCAAGAGACAGCGCGCATCCTGTTCGATCTGGTCTATCGCACCTGGCGCGAGCTGCCGGCCGACAGCCGGCCCCGCCTGTACCTGCATGGCCTGAGCCTGGGAGCGCTCAACTCCGAACGCTCGGCAGATATCTGGGATCTCATCGGCGACCCGATTGACGGTGCCTTGTGGAGCGGCCCACCGTTTCGCAGCCGCACCTGGCAATGGGCGACCGAGCAGCGCAATCCCGGCTCCCCGGCCTGGCTGCCGCGCTTTCGCGACGGCTCGGTGATTCGATTCGCCAACCAGCACGGCGGCCTGGACGACTTTGCCGCCCCCTGGGGACCGTTCCGGGTGGTCTACCTGCAGTATGCCAGCGACCCGATCAGCTTCTTTTCGCCCAGCTCGCTGTACAGCGAGCCGGCCTGGATGCGTGGACAGCGCGGGCCGGATGTTTCTCCAAAGCTGCGTTGGTACCCGATCGTGACTTTTCTGCAGCTGGCCGCCGATATCGCCGCCGCCGAGGTTGCTCCGCTTGGCTATGGTCATGCCTATGCCACCGAGCATTACATTGATGCCTGGCAAGCGATGATCGAAGAACCGGGTTGGGATGAAGAGCGCTTGCAGCGTCTCAAACAGAAAATCGGTGATTTACAGGGTGATTAGCATGGGCTACGGCTTGAGCAACAGCTCGATCATGGCGTAGCGGTTGTGCGTCAGCACGGTTTGAGCGGTGCTGATGTTCAACGGGCTGTTGAAAATTGGGCCATCGTGGACGAAGCTGTGAAATTCGCCGTTTTCGCCGCAGGGATCGACGCCGTCCGGCAAATCGGCCAGCAGATCCTGGTCAAGATCGCGGCCCAGAAAGTGCTGATCCAGCGCAAGGGTATCGACACAGCTTAACCGGGCGCGAAAGCCCCTGGCTATAAGGTCGCGTGCCATCGCTGCGGTGGGTTCTTGCCAAAGAGGGAACACCGGCTCGAAGCCCAGCCTGGCAAACAAGGCCTCGCGCCATTGGCGGATATCGGTCAGGAAAAGATCACCGCAGGCAACATGCCGGACCCCTTGCTCACGCCATTGCTCGAGTTCTGCAGCCAGGCGTTGCTCGTAAGTGGCGTTGTCACAGTCCTCCGGCAAGGGCACCAGCGATAGCGGCAAACCAATGGCCTCAGTCTGGGCGGTGATCAGCTCGCGCGAGGTGCCGTGCAAAGCAACGCGTCCATTGCGCTCGTTGATGGTGGTGACAAGACTGGCAATGCGCCAGCCGGGATCTCGCAGCAAGCGATCGACCATGTAGATGCTGTCCTTGCCACCTGAAGACAGCACCAGGATTGAAATCGGATCAGCACTCACTTGGGCAACTCTTCTTTTCTGAAACGACGGGGCCCGCACTGATGGCGGGCCCCTGTTTCTGCCAGATAAAATCCGGTCAGACTGACTTGGCCGGCTCCTTCCAGGACAGCAGCAGACGAGCCAGAGCCGGCAGCAGCAACATGGCGCCAATCATGTTGAAGATAAACATGAAGGCCAGCAGCACGCCCATATCAGCCTGGAATTGCAGGGCCGAGAACAGCCAGGTTCCAACACCAACGGCCAGGGTGACCGCGGTAAAGAACACGGCCTTACCGGTCAATCTCAAGGTGCGCATATACGCCTCATCCAGGCTGTAGCCTTCCTGAAGGAAGCTGCGCATTCGGCTGAAGATATAAATGCCGTAGTCCACCCCGATCCCGACGCCAAGCGCCACGACAGGCAAGGTGTTTACCTTGAGGCCGATTCCCATATACGCCATCAGCGCATAAGCCATGTAACTGACCAGCACCAACGGCAACACGATGCACAAGGTACCCAGGATGGTTCGGAAAGTGATCAGACACAGGATAATGATGGCTGAATACACATAAATCAGCATTGGCGTCTGAGCCGCTTCCACCACTTCATTGGTCGCCGCCATTACACCAACATTGCCGGTTGCAAGGCGGAACTTCAAGCACTCTTCGCACGGCTCACCTTCCTGGGCCAGCAGCTCGTCCAGAACCTCGCCCGGTGCTGCAAAATCAAGACCGTCGACGAAGATTTCCCCACGAAGCTCGCGCACGCGACGGACCACCCGGATGATGGTTTCGGCCTTGTGATCCTCGGTAAAGACCATGATCGGCATTGCGCTGCAGTCTTCATTCAGCAATCCGGTCCCCGTCTCGATATCCTGCAGGTTCTGACGCATGATGAAGGGGTTGCGCGGCAACACCTTCCAGCGCAGATAGCCTTCATTCCAGCCGGCATTGACGACCTTGGCCACCTGCGGCAGCGATATCACCTGCTGGACGCCCTCCACATTGGCCATATGCCAGGCGAATCGATCAATCGCCTCCATGACGACATAGGACTCGGTGCATGCCTCCGGCACGGTTTCGGCAATGATTGAAATCAGATCGGTGCCCAGGGCGAAGCGGTCGGCAATCAAACGCGCATCCTGGTTGTAACGCGCATCCGGCCTCAGCTCCGGCACACCCGGCTGAGAATCCCCGATCTGCATGTCCTGCGATTTGATAAAGGCAAAAGCGAACAGGCCAATCCCTGCAGCCACGGCCAGCAAGGCTACGCGCGGACGGGTGAAGGAGGCGATCAGCGACCAGATCAGGCTGGGGCGAGTGCCTCGGTCGTACTGACGCTGTCTGAACTTCTCCGGGTTGCGCAATCGCACATATGACAGCAAGATCGGCAGCAGTACCAGGTTGGTGAAGATGATCACCGCAACACCGATACTGGCAGTAATTGCCAGCTCCTGGATGATCCGGATATTGATCAGCAGAATGGTCAAAAAGCCGATCGTATCGGACAGCAAGGCAATGGAGCCCGGCGCCAAAAGTCGTGCAAAAGTCGCCTTGGAGGCATCCAGACTTGAAGCAATCGGCACGCTGTCCAACGGCGTCTTGTCCGTCGCAAGCCCTATCGGAGAATGGCCGCCAAACAGTTTCTCGGCATTCCAGCCGCTGATCATCTGAACCCCGTGACTGACCCCGATCGCGAACACCAGGAATGGCGTCAGAATGTTCATGGGGTCGATCCCGAAGCCGAGCAGACTCAGCAGACCCAGCTGCCAGATCACGGCTGTCACCGAGCAGACCAGCGGCAGCACCGTCAGCCAAAGCGATCCGGAATACATGAACAGCAGCAGCGCGGTGATCAGAAATGCGACACCGAAGTAGGCCACCACACCGCGCGCGCCATCGGCAATATCACCAACGATCTTGGCAAAGCCAATGATATGAACCGTATGGGCTTCATCCTCGAACTCGGTCCTGATCGACTCCAGTCGGTCGGCCACATCCTGGTAGTTGAGAGACAAGCCGGTCGACGGATCTCGCTCCAACAGGTTGGCCGAGACCAGCGCGCCGGAGAAATCGGAAGCAACCAGTCGGCCAACTTCACCCGAGGCGACGATGTTCGACCTGACTCGTTCAAATGCTTCCGGTGACGGCGTGAAATCGGCCGGAATGACATTACCGCCGGCAAAGCCATCTTCAACAATTTCTACAAAGCGGACATTAGGGGTAAAGATTGAGCGGACACTGGCCCGGTCAACACCGGGAATAAAAAACACCTGGTTGGTAATGCGCTCAATTTTTTCGAAAAACTCCGGCGTGAACATCTCGCCGTCTTCAGCCATCAAGGCCACCATCACGCGGTTGGCACCGCCAAACTCACGCTCATACTCCATGAACGTCTGCATGTATTCATGATCAAGCGGAAGCTGTTTCAGAAACCCGGCATCGACCCGCAGCTGAGACATGAAGAACAGCATTGCCACGGTGCCGGCCAGGAAGATCAGCAAGACCAGTGGTCGAACACTGAATACCGCGTTGGCAACACGAGCCGTGAATGTCGTCCCTTCACTCATAACTAAGCCCCTTTTCTCCCGCCAGAATCATGCGCCCGGAATCGTCGAAGATAACGCTGACAAACGCGCCGCCGAGGCGGTCTTCCCGAAGTTCGAAGCTGCCATCGTCCGGATTGAATCGAAGCCGTGCCGCACCGGAACCAACCATGAAGGGGCGGCCGCTTGGATCGATCGTTCCTCCCTTCAGGGTCGATGACAAGCCGCTGTCCAGCACCTCCCAACTATCGCCAAAGTCTCGGGAATACTGCACGTGGCCGCGCAGGCCAAAGGCAAGGATAGAGCCGTCGCCGATACTGAGCAGGCCGAACATCGAGCCGCCGTAAGGGAAGCGGAAGCTCTCCCAGGTTTCACCGCCGTCCGTGCTGCGGAAACCATAACCGCGTTCAGCAGCAATCATCTGGCGACCATTGCCCAGATTGAGAAAGGCGTTCAGGTGGCATTCCATGAATTCGTAGCAGCCACGATCAAAATCCATGGCCGCATCGTAAAACTCGTCGTCATCATCCATGAATCCGAACTCGTCATCGAATTCATCGAAAGCATCTAGGTCGTCAGCCGCCATCGCCGCTTCTTCCCAGTCAATTGCCTCTGAGGTGACCAGGTCAGCCATATCCAGGACTTCCCAGTTGCGCCCGGCATCTTCCGTTCGCATGAACAGACCGTAGGAACCGATCGCAACGCCCTCATTGGCATTGAAGAAATGCACATCGAGGAGCGGCTTTTCCCATTCCGGCTCAAAATGCTGAAGAGACCAGGTGCGACCGAGATCACGGCTATGAATGATGGTGCTGTCGTGACCAACCGCCCAGAGACGGCCGCCCGCAAAAGTCACTCGGGTCAACGTGGCCTGCACCGGCACAAACTCGGCCTGTTCCCAGCTCAGGCCATCGCTGGAGCGGAGCACGTGCCCACGCTCACCGACTGCAATGAACCGCTGACCGGCTCGGGTGACATCCAGGGCGAGCGCCTGGGCCGCCAGCCGGGCCTTGTCAGCTGGCCTGGGCTCGTCGTTTTGCGCATGTGCCAGACCAGCCAGCAACAACAAAGCGAATGTCAGAGAGCATAAACCCCGATGCATGCCCTACCTCCTTGCAAATTACTTCGTTATGTTGAACCAAGAGGGCGGCCCACGGCCGCCCTCTCAGTCCTGCTTGTTATCGACGACCCCGGGTACGCAATGCCTGAGGCGTATAGTTTGATGGGCTCAAGGTTTCCTGGAAGGTAGCCACCGGATCCTGATTATCCAGGCCGTTGACGATATAACGACCAGACTGCAGATCCAGAGAAGACTCAAGCGTCGCCCACAGGGTCGGAATGTCATAGAAGTTGATCGTATGGGCTTCCGACAGACGCCACATATTTCCGCGCTGATCGTAGTGATCAATCACGGCAATCTGGTAGCTGTCGGCTTCGATGTACATGGTTCGGCGCGGATTGATATGGCGCGTTCCGTCTCTCAGCGTTGCCTCCACAACCCAGACGCGATGCAGTTCATACCGCAGCAAATCAGGATTCATGTGGCCCGGCTGGATGAGATCATCCGGCGTCACATCTCCGCCATGCGCCTGATATGAATTGTAGGGGATGTACATTTCCTTCAGCCCCGCAATCTCCCAGTCAAAACGATCCATGGCGCCGTTGAACATGTCAGTCATGTCATTGGTGCGCAGACCATCAGACGCAGTACCCGGATTGTCGTAGGCCACGTTCGGCGCACGGCGAACCCGGCGCTGACCCGGATTGTAGATCCAGGCCTGGCGCGGCTGGGCAATCTGGTTCAGGGACTCGTGAACCAGCAGGATATTGCCGGCCAGACGCGCCGGAGACTCGACTTCCTGGAAAAAGTACAAAAGAATATTGTTGGTGTCTTCGATCGTGTTGCCTTCGATGTAATACAGGCCCAGGAATTCTTCCCGCAAGCGGATCAGCTGGAAGGAGCCGCGCGATGTCGGCACCGCCTGGTTCCAGAAGCGAATGCCACCCGTACCCTTGTACTTCATCTTGTGGTTCCAGACCAGCTCGTAGGCATTCTGAGGCAGCGGGAAGGGGAAACCTTCGGCCACATCAGCCACACCCTCTCCACCGGCCACCAGCCGACCGGTCGAGGCATTACGCTTGGTCATTTCGTTAATACGCTCGGAAAAAGCAGCGCTGCGGCGGGTCGGAAACACGCGCATCCGGAAAGTATCCGGATAGCGTTCGAAAGCCGCCTTGTGGCCCGCCGTCAACTTGTCGGCATGATCACGGTAGTTCTCTGCGGTAATGACAAACAGCGGTTCATCGTCGGCAAAAGGATCCGGATGACGATCGCCTGGCTGGAACCCATCCGGCCAGTTGGCCCGGGTAATACCGCCAGTCCATTCCGGGATGGTTCCGTCGGCATTGCCCGCTTTCAGCGAACCCATCGGCGTCAGATCTTGCCCCAGCCGGGCAATGTTTTCCTCGGTGCGAGGCAGGATAAAGTCCGCTTCCTGCGGAGGCGGTGCATCGTCGCCGGCCACCGCTGATGCCGAAAAGGTCAGCGCCAAGCCACCCGATATCAGCCCGGCGCCCAGCAGAAAGCTCGCAGTCAGCCCGGCACAAAGATTCCTGTTGTTCAAAAGCATTGATTCCTACCCCGGCTTTTCAGCCTGATTTTGGTCAGTTGTATTTGAGCAAATTGAAAGAAGCCGGCCGATGCGTACGGCCGGCTTCTATTCGTGCTGCGCGGTTTGGTCAACGGCGCCCGCGCGTGCGCAGAGCCTGCGGCGTATAGGCGCTTGGGCTCAGTGGTACGTTGAAGGTATTGACCGGATCTTCGTTATCCAAGCCATTGGCGATATAACGACCGGACTGAAGGTCCATGTGAACCTCGATGGTTGCCCAGTAGGTGGGTACATCGTAATAGTTGATCGTGTGAGCTTCGGAAGCACGCCATAGCTCGCCTCGCGCATCGTAATGATCGATCAGGGCAATCTGGTAAGAATCCTCATCGAAATAGAACGTGCGACGGGGGTTGATATGGCGGAACTCAGGACGAAGGTGCGCGTCCACTACCCAGACCCTGTGCAGTTGATAACGTGCCAGTTCCGGGTTCAGATGACCTGGAGTAACGATATCGTCCGGTGATACATCCCCGCTGTGCATTCGATAGGAATTGTAGGGAATGTACATTTCCCGTTTTTCAACGATTTCCCAAGTAAAGCGATCCATCGCACCGTTGAACATATCGGTCATGTCATTGGTACGCAGGCCGTCAGACGCGGTACCGGGGTTGTCGTAGGCCACGTTCGGTGCCCGTCGAACACGGCGCTGGCCGGGGTTGTAGATCCAGGCCTGGCGGGGCGTTTCGATCTGGTTCAGTGATTCATGAACCAGCAGGATATTACCTGCCAAACGTGCCGGCGATTCCACTTCCTGAAAGAAATAAAGCAGGATGTTGTTGGTGTCCTCAATGGTATTGCCTTCAATGTAGTAAAGACCGAGGAGCTCTTCACGCAAGCGAACGAGCTGGAACGAGCCTCGTGCCGTTGGCGCCGCCTGATTGCTATAGCGAACGCCGCCGGTGCCCTTGTATTTGAGCTTGTGGTTCCACATTATCTCGTAAGCATTCTGGGGCAACGGGAACGGGAAACCTTCCGCCACATCAGCAACACCTTCGCCGTTGGATACCAGGCGGCCCGTGCGCGCATTCTGGATGGTCATGTCATAGATGCGCTGCGGGAACGCCGTCGTGCGCCGGGTCGGATAAACCCGCATCTGGTAAGTGTCCGGATAGCGCTCGAATGTGGCAATCTGGCCAGCTGACAACCGGTCTTCGTACTCACGAAAATTCTGACCCGTGATGACGTATAACGGTTCATCGTTGGGAAACGGATCAAGATGACGATCACCGGGCTGGTAGCCGGCGGGCCAGTCATTCCTGGTCAGGCCACCAGTCCACTCCGGAATCCGACCATCAGCACTGCCGGCGCGTGGCGAACCCATCGGCGTCAGATCGTTGCCCAGTCTGGCAATATTCTCGGGGGTACGCGGAATGATGAAGTCACCATCTTCTGCCGCAACGGCAGCCTCGCCCGTCGCCTGTTCAGCGGCGGCAGCGCGAGTCGCTTCCTCGGCGGCACGACGCTCTGCTTCGGCCTGCTCGGCAGCGATACGAGCCGCCTCTTCAGCCGCCTGACGCTCTTCTTCAGCCACGCGAGCGGCTTCTTCCTCGGCAGCGCGCGCTTCGGCCTCGGCCCGTTCTGCTTCCAGGGCCTGAGCCTGACGGCGGGCCTCTTCTTCAGCCGCTCCTCGGGCTTCGGCCGCTTCTGCTTCAGCGACACGTCGGGCTTCGGCCGCTTCCGCGGCGCGACGCTCAGCTTCGGCTTCGGCAGCCGCCCGTTCCTCGGCCGCAATCCGCTCGGCTTCAGCACGTTCCTCGGCAGCAATGCGCTCGGCTTCAGCACGCTCCTCGGCAATACGCCGCTCCTGCTCTTCCGCTTCGCGCCGGGCACGCTCTTCTTCCGCCTGGCGCTCGGCTTCGGCGGCTTCAAAGCGGTCCGTCATTGCCGGCTGCTCTGTCTCTGCCGGCTCGTCATCGACCACGCGGGTTGGTACACAGGCCACCAGGACCAGCGGAAGACTGAGGAGCATGCAGGCTCCAAGCCTCCTGAGGTGTAGTGTTTTCATGGGTACTTCCTCCCCTTGTGCTAGAACGAATAGCTGAC
>SKQI01000099.1 GCA_007119095.1 Wenzhouxiangella sp.
CCGGGCCAGTCGGCTGGGCAAGTGCCGGTGAAAATGGCCTTCCCCTCTGGAACCAGGTGCAGGAATTCCTCGTCTTCAGCCATCAGCACTGTTGCCGGACCGAGGTCGGCCACAGCGACAAAGCGTCCGTCTTCAGCAACCCACACGATAGGTAACTCATGCCGCCAAGGACGCCGGCGCCTACAGAGTTGGGCAAGAATTTACCCTCAACCTGGCGTTGGACCAGGAGCCTCGACAATTCCTGGCCATGGTAGCCGCCCATTCCGGGCTCCGGCTGTGCCGCGATCGCACGCTGCGCTTCCACGCCGATCGTGCGACCTGCCGAGTCCTCGCCGCGTGCCCTCACAATCAGCGTGAACAGCCAATTGCGATGGACGGACGGGTCGGTGCAGCCGAGTTCCAGAGCGATGCGTTCGTCGCCGATAACAAGCTCGCCTGTGCCGGGGGCATGATCATGATCGACCGGCAGTGGGGCATTGAAACCGTCCTCTGCAGTCATCAGGGCAGGCTGGGTTGGGGTATCTGTTTCCTGCGCCTCGATGGCCTCGTCGCCGATTTCGGGCAGTTGCCCCGTCTCCTCCTGCTCGGCAGAAGCCGGCGGCGATGTCTCGGTGTCCTCGCTGGCACAACCCGCCAGGGCCAACACTGCGGCTAGCAGGACTGTGCCCAATATGTGCGAAAAGGTCACTTTTCCACGTGCTCGGATTTTCATGCGTTTAGCCCTCGTTTCGTTGCAACAGCCCCTCAGGTCGTACGGATACCAAAGGAATGCCAGAAGCTTATGCGGCCCATTCCACCAGTTCAAGTCACAGCTGCAGCCCGATCAAGCCCGTTTCTGGCGATGTCCGGCCTGTCATGCTATAAAAACGCTTCCACTCATCGCAGTTTCAGATAGGTGTTCGGTATGTCGACATGGGCCAGGGTGTTGCAGGTTTTGACGGTGGGCGTGCTTTTGGCCGCCTGCGGCAGCGAAGTCGATCAGGGCGAAGTCAGTCAAAGCTCTGCTGCCAGCGGCGGAGCTGAAAATCATGGCACTCTGGAGTTCGAGGGCGTGACCTACGAGTTCGAATTCATGCATTGTCGTGAAGGTCGCTGGCATGGCAGTAGCAGGTACGTGACTTTTCGAGTCAACGCCATTTCCGGTGCTCAGCAAGATTGGGATCGCTACAACCTCACCCTGACTTTGAATCCGTCGGGCGAACCAGGGCCGGACAGTGAAAACTGGCGCATGGTCTTTGGTGCTGCTGAGTGGCAGGCCGATGCCAAAGTGACGGATGCCGGCATACGTGGTAATGGTGTCATTCACCCAGCCGGCGAGACTAACTTCAGAAGCGTTGACGACGAGCGGGTCAGGCCCATCGCTTTCGATATGCGTTGCTGAATGGCATGCCCAAGGCAGGCGACGATTGCACCTGCCTTGGGCCGCAGCGGTGCGCGATTTAGTCAACACCCTCTCGATCTTTGTCTCGCTTTCGCCGTCTCTCATAATTCTGCTGAGCAGCGGCGGCGGAAGCTTCCTCCATGAACTCGTTGAATTCACTCCGATCCAGTGAGCCAGGGGCGAGTTCTCCTTCGATCGGTTCACCGGGAATGAGAGGTTTGTGGTCAGGGGGTGGCGGAACGGATCCGCCCGGCGGTTTCGGGCCCGGACCTGCAACACCGTGACTCCAGCCCTCAGGGCCGCAGACGGAAGCCCCGGCTCGGCTGCCTTCCTGCACGAAGCTGGCCATCTGTCCAGCCGGCGGCTGGTCAATTGCGTGTCCATTTTCATCGACCCAGCAAGTGCTTAATCTCTCGATTTGGTCGTTCAGCTCCGCGCCCTTTGCAGACCGAGCGGGCTGCTTGGCGTCACTGCTCGCAATGCCGATGCCCATGCAAAGGGCGACGACGCTTAAATGGCAAATCACTTTGTTCATGTCAATCTCCTCAAAAAGACGTTCAAAACTCAAGCCGGCAATCGCAGGTCCCATGTGGGTCACAGCGATCTCATCGAAATCAACAGGATCGGCACGGTGCGTTTCGGATAGCTCACTGTTCCGGTCTCGCTGAAACCTGAACTGCAGATTGCCCAATGGCGCGGCCGCAGACTTGAAAAGAACTTGAAAAAATCGTGAAAGTTGGGGTCCTGGATGGGCCGGCGGGCGGTGGATCGCGAGTTCCCTGGGGCGCATGAACAACGGCGAGGAAGTCGTCATCACCCGCCGAGGCAAACCCGTCGCCGCGCCTTGCCGACTTAGAGCCTTCGAAGCAGCCGGGTTGAAACCAGCTTTCTGTTGCCGTTACTGATCTCCCAGCCACGAACTGACCTGGCCGAAGGGTTCTTTGAAACGCTGCCGGAAGATGCAACGCAGCTGTTTCGACCGCGCAAGCAGCGAATAATCGATATGCCGGGGCCGATCGCGCTGTATGCCGGCAGGGTGGCGCCGGAAAAGACACTGGAAGACTTTCCTGCCGTTGACTTCCCGGGCTCGAAGGTCATCGTTGGCGATGGACCTGCTCGCAAGTCCTTGCAGGCGAAGTTTCCGGAGGCCCATTTCCTTGGCTACCACCACGGCGAAAACCTCGCTCGACTAGTGGCCTCGGCCGATGTTTTTGTCTTTCCCAGCCGTACCGACACCCTGGGTCTGGTGATGCTGGAAGCCATGGCCAGCGGCGTCCCGGTCGCGGCCTATCCGGTACCCGGCCCGCTCGACGTGGTGCTGGAGGGGGTGAGTGGATGCCTGGATGAAAATCTGGCCGCAGCGATGGAAAAGGCCATGCAACTCGAGCCCACCGACTGCCGCACATTCGCCGCTGAATTCTCCTGGCACCACTGCAGCAAGATTTTCCTGACTCTGGTTCAACCGATCCCGAACCTTCCGACCGATACCAATCAGCAGGACCAGGGTGAGTACGATCAGAGTTCCAGGGCTAAAACCCTTCGGAAAATTCCTGCGTGATCTCGGGCAAGTAGTTTTGCGTGCACCCTTTCGATACAAACTCAATCCTTGTACAAACCCGATTTCTCTCCGATGGCAATGAACATGGAACGATGCCCGGCCTGTTGGATGCCGATTTTGTCGGCGCCAAACTTCATGGCCCATTGCACTTCGGGTGATTCGTCTTCAACCCTGCCTCAATCCGGCAGTCTATTGATTACCAGCGGCAGGAGGCCCACTTCGCGGATCAACTTCGGCAGATGGTTTTTCAGGCCGGATTCGGCGGCCAGCACGTGGCTTACGTCCGGGAATGGGCGCTCGCGCAAGGTGCGCATGCGCCCCCTTTCCACTAGCGACACGGTCAGGTAGAAAGCGTCGTACTTCATCCCTGCGGAAATACGCGCTTCATCTCGAAACGGCATGTTGCCCAGTTTCCCATGCAGATCCAGGAGGAAGCGCTGCCATTCAGATGTAAAGATGCGGCTGATTGCTTCGGCTCCGGAGCTGTTGTTGTTGTCGGTGCCGACAAGGAACACCGAGTCGAATTCCTTGTTGCCGGTTGGGATGGACTGCTTGCCGAAGGCCCTGGACCACCATCCGCCGTTGGGGCGGATGCTCAACCCGGGCTCGATATTGTCGTTGAGCTGGATGCGCAATAGCAGCCCCTTGAACACGGCGCTGTCGCCGGAATCGTTGCCGCCGGCACGCAGATTGGCATGCGCCATCTCGAATTGCCGGCCGAGATATTTCCCGCGCAGCAAGTGCTTAACCTCTCCCGCACGCCAGGCGCCGATCAGTTTCAGCTCGGTGTAGGGCTTGACGAAGATCCGGTCGATCTGGGCCTGGTATTCGGTTTCACCGACCAGTTCGGCGCTGATTTCAGGCAGCAGCAAAGCAGCGACTTGATCGCGCCAGCGGCGCTGGGAGCTGTAGGCGAGCCTGATGAGCAAGACGACACCAAACACCAGCGGCACGATGCCGACACTCGCGCCATGGGGGCCGGCCACGCTGGCCATGGCGGCTCCGGCGGCCACGGCTGCGGCCAGCGCCAACACCATGATGACCATGGCCCAGCGTAGCGCGCGGCGGCGCAGGGCCTGGCGTTCCTGTTCCAGTGCATCGAGCTGCGGCTGCAGGCGCTGGATCAGCTGCTCGATATCGGGGGTAGTTACGGTTTCTTTATCGGTCATTCGGTTCCTCTTGTTGGGGTTGGTCCCAGGGCCGGAACACGTCGCCATCCTCACGTCCGGCCTTCTTGCGCAGCGGATCGGCAATCTGGCGCTGACGGTGCTCGCGGGCATGGGTGATTACATCGATGGCAATCTTGAGCACCACCAGCAGTGCCAGAGCGTACACCGGCTCGCCGAGCAACTGGACAATGAAGCCACCACCAATAATGGTGCAATGCAGTATCAGGACCCGGCTATAGGGCGCCATCATCACCTCCTCGCCGCTGTAACCGCGGTATTCATGCTTGCCGAGGAAGTTGGCCACATACGAAATGCCGTGACTGAGCAGCAAAGCCAGGAAAGGGATCCACAGGCTCATGCCGGTGCCGACTGGCTCGTCGGGTCGGAACAACGCCATCACGAACACAAGGTGGACCAAGGAGAAGCCGCCGAAGTGGACGCAGAAAAAGGGGGCCAGTAGCAGCACTTTCTTTTCACCCGTGCGGCGCAGCAGGGTGACCATGCGCGCGATCGTGAACAGTCCAATGACCAGGTTTTCTGCCCAAAACAGCAGCACTATCTGATAGACCGACCAGCCGAAAAACAGCACCCCAGCTAGTGGCAGCAGGTTAACGGCAACAAGGAAGGCAGTGGATATCAGCAGGCGATGGTCGAACGTGGCGTTCCCGGCTTGCATAGGGTTCTGATTTGGAGCGTGATTTGGGCTCTGGCCAATCACTACGCAATGGCGGGCGAAACCATGACAGTGCATTTTGCAGCTACCGAATCGGAAGCCGGGATTACAACTTCAATCTGCACGACGCCTATGGCCGTATCAACTTCGCCCGCTACGCCCAGCGCTTTTGAACCCAGCAGTAGCGGATCTGCAAAGCCCAGACAGTGTACGTGCCGGCGTGTTCAAGAATTATCCGGGCTAGGGCTCGAAACGATCCTGGAACAACAAACCGGGGTCAACAACGGACCCGCTGACAATCAGGGCGTGCAGAAAGAGGTTGCCATCGAGTGAGACGCGGTTCGATAGCGCGTTCGAATCGGTCGCACTCAGGGTGAAGAATCCCGGCGTGGGCGTTCCATTGACATCCTTGCCGCCGACCCACCAGGTTGCACCGGTGACCCCCTTGCTCTGGCTAGCCATGTCTCCAGGGCTAGTCAGGCAACAATTTTCGGTTGAATTGACCGCCTGTTCGGTGACAGATCCATCTGCTGGGTTGATTCGAAAAAGCAGGCTGGCATCATCCAGGCTTGTCTGAATCAGTACGTCGATCTGACCTGATTCATCGTCGAATACCAGGAAGCCGGGTCGACCCGGCGGCAGCGTCGCCAGGTTGTCGATCTCACCGCTGGCCAAATCAACGACCAGCAAAAGCCATTCGCTGGCACCGAAAGGCCGTCCTATCGTGAACAGGCCCCTCCCGTTGTCCGGTATGTCGCCAACATCAGCCATCCCTGGAATCAATTCACAGCAGTCGGCGGATGCGTCTCCCAGCGCATCAACACTGCCGTCCAGCGGGTCAATAGTGATCCATTGGGTTCTCGCAGGGCTGACGGCCGTAACCACGCTGATCAGCTGCTCGGACTGGCTATCCCAAGCCAACACGGACTTCGGAATTTCTCCAAGGCTGATTGAAAAAGCACTTTCGCCGTCCATACCAAGCGTCATCAGGACCGGGTCGCCTGAGTTCGGCCCTGATGTGGGCGTTCCCAATGCGAACACCCGGCCCTGATCAGAATCCACCGCGCTGAGACCTGCTCCCAGATAGCAGCATTCCTTTATTGAAGCCGTGCCCAGCGAAACTGAGCCATCGGCCGAATCTATGAAGGCGATACGAATCGAGTCGTCATCAATGTCATGGACTAATCCGGTAAGCCCGCCATTCGCCAATCCGGTAACAACCAGTAGCAGTAAGAATGTCCAACGTAGACCATGAAAACTCCGGTGCCCTGTACGCCTCATTGATCCGAACCGGCAGATTGCGCGTGGATGAGGTTTTCGAGCTGCTGCAGACGGGCATTTAGCTGGTCAATTTCACCTTCCAATGACTCGATTCTGGCATCTCGCTTGTCAAGCTGTTTTGCCAAGGCCTGCGCTGCTCCCAGCGCTACACCAGCCATATCCGATAGGCTGATTGAATCAGCATCCTTACCCAGTTCGAACAGATTGCTGAAGTCCTCTGCGGCAGGGCCGAAATGAAACCTTTCGCTTGGTCTATCGAGATAATTCCAGAAACCAAGATCGAGTCTGGAGAGCCGTTCCAGCAGCAAGGCTGGGTCAAAGCGCACAAAGTCGGTTTTCAGCGCACGACTGGACAGGTGATAAATGGCACCATCGACACGCAAATCGCCGTCACTGATATGTAGTTTGGCTTCCGGAGTTGCAGTGCCAATGCCAACGTTGCCCGAGGCGCTGATGTCGATACTGCTGGTTGGTGCCCCCGGACGAATGCGAAAGGGGAGCAGGCTGCCGCTGGTCAAGTCGCGGATGAAGAAATTGACTTCGTTGCCTGCAATATCCCAGGTCTGCGCTGGGAAAGGGCCACTTGCAGTTTGTTGAAGCCGATGCGCCGGCGTGTTTCCACTGGTAATGTGCAGATTCAGTGCCGGCGTGGCCGTACCCAGTCCGATGAGTCCCTGTGGGCTGATACGCAAAGCGTTACTGGGTGCGGCAGCGTCAACGCGAAACGGCGTACTGATCGGGCTACTGCCGCCGGTGCTTGCCGAGGTTCCAAGCCAATCGATTGAAAAGTGATCAGCTCCACCCATTTCCGAGTCATTGGCTCGCAGCTGCCAGTCCCCGGCGGGAAAGCCGCCGTCAGTGCTGGAATTATCGATGAAGCTGATGCGAGTATTGTTTTCTTCTAGTCTCAGCGTTTCCGGGCCGGGGCTTTCCCCGGAGGCGCAGCCTAGGCCGAGGCAGGTTTTGCCAAAAACAATGAGGTTGTCGTCAATTACAAAGCTTCTTGAACCTGATTCGGTCTGTTCTTCCTGATCCCTTTCCTTTTCACCGCCGATCAGTCGGCCATCGCCTATAGTGATGGTGCCCGAGACCGGTGCGAGCACATTGGTTGAGCCAGGATCAGTTTCCCCTGCCTCGCGTCGCTCAGCCAGGTCTGCTGCTTCAGTATCGTCTGGCTCGCGTGTAAAGAGTGCCTCGAAAGTGTACATGCCATCGGGCAGTTCAAGTTCCGCAATTCGATCTGCATCAAGCATCACTGCTTCGTCTTTCGTGAAGTCAATCTGCACACGAAGATGGTGCGGGCCCACGAGTACCAGGCTGGCTCCGCTGGCATCATCAGGTCGCTCGAGCAGCAAGAGATTGTTTTGTTCAATAGCATTGCCGGCAGTCAATGAAAGTGGAGTGGCGGCCGCCAGCGCTGCGATGCCGGCGCGGATAAGGAACTGTTGTATAGGCATGGAAATCCTCAAAAGTGCAAGCGATTTGTCTATCCCCTCGATCTGATACACCCGAGTATAGGTGGCCCAGTGCTTGATTTCCACCTGGTGCCTCTACTAATGCTGTACTCGTAGCAGTTTTACGGATGCGCCCACCAAGGGTCATATGCTTTGCGCCGTCATCCGTGTAAACTTGCAGCCTTCTCTTGCGGCCATGGAGCTGCTGAACTTAACGGTTGGAGGAAAATCATGAATACAGTGACTCGTGCCTTGCTGGTATTGCTTATATTTCTACCGCTCTTTGCCTCGGCTACGACTTGCGAAGAAGCAACGCTTGTTGAAGCGTTGCCTTACGACGAAGATCTGACTCATACGGGGAATAACGACATCACATCAGCAAATGCCAGCGTCTGCGGTAATGCGTCGTCACTTTACCTGGGTGGTAATGAGGCACTGCTTCGCTATACCGCAGACTTTACTGGAGAGCTGAATATCGAATACTCAGGCCAGACCTGGACGGGCTTGTTGGTTTATGCCGGCTGCCCGACGTCAGGTGGAACCTGCCTGGATGGGATCGGTAACTCTCTTTCCAGCAAGTCTCTGCAGGTGAATGTCGAAGCAGGTCAGGAATACTTCATCCTCATTGACACATGGCCCGAACCTCCCAGTCCCATTCCTGGCGTGATTCGAATCGAGGGCACGGCACAGGATCCGGTTTTCGACGACCGGTTTGAGACCATTCCGGAGCCTTTTGCGACACCTCTTTAGTGCTGAACCTGGGCGTCGCTGGTTAAATTTAAAAATCTTGACGCCGCAGCATGAATGGTTTCAAGAAGGCACTGAACGAGCCGATAGCCAGCTGATTTTTGGTGCGGTTTCGAACAGACTAGCAGGTCGCATCGCTTCAGGATAACCAGTAGAGTCAGGCCGGTCGATGTTCTCGCAACAGCGACTGCGGCTGGTGCCCTTAATCCGGTTCTTACCGCCGACCACGTGACAGACCGCAACGCGATTTTCGTCGCCGATCCGTTCTGGATAAAGCACAGCGATGAATTCCACATGTTTTTCGAAGTCTTGAACGGCGATAACGGCCTCGGTGAAATTGCCCTTGCCAGAAGCGATGATGGGCTGTCCTGGAGATACAGCGGCATCGTGCTTGAGGAGCCGTTCCACCTGTCCTATCCGTATGTTTTCCAGTGGCAGGACAATCACTATATGATCCCAGAAAGTGGGCGCGACTATTCAGTCAGGCTGTATCGGGCCAGCGACTATCCCAATGACTGGGAATACCTGGGTAACCTGTTGTCAGGCTATCGCTATGTTGATCCGAGCATCTTCAGACATGATGATACCTGGTGGATGTTCGTAGGTGCCGGCGAGCACGACGTGCTCAACCTCTATTACTCCGACGAGCTGGAGACTGGCTGGCAACCTCACCCCGCTAATCCGGTGGTCAAGAACGACCCTCATAAGGCTCGGCCAGGAGGGCGGGTCATCATGATTGACGGCGAGCCGGTCAGGCTCGCTCAGGACTGTTACCCCAGCTATGGGCTGCAGGTTTTTGGCTTCAGGGTGTCCGAGCTCACTCGCACCGCCTATGCCGAGGTTCCTCTGTCGGAACATCCGCTTATCCGGGGCAGCGGCTCGGGCTGGAATGCTGCTGGCATGCATCATCTCGACCCAATTCCCACCGAGACCGGCTGGATCGCCGTGGTCGATGGTCGTAACCGATAGTCTAGAGCCAAATCTCCCAAGGCATCTGTACGGCTGATTGCGCGCCAGTGCATTGACAAGACGAGCAGACTACTTGTTCAGCTTGGCGACCTCGAAAGCTCATTGCCCATTGCACTTCGGGTGATTCGCTTTCGATCCCGGCCTCGATCGATGCAAGCAATTGTTCAGTATTGGGTGGAGGCGCTTTCCCGGTCCAGCGCAGGCGGGCCTGGTGATACCA
>SKQI01000214.1 GCA_007119095.1 Wenzhouxiangella sp.
TCCACCTTCAGGGCCATGTCGGCATCGGTCATCATCGGCATGACACGGATGGACGGATCTTCGACATCCACGGGCATGTCTTCTTCAGCGATTTCTACCGGCTGGTACTGGTTGGCACCTGCAGGGCTCTTGGTCAGTTCCCACTCGTGCTTGAACAGCATTTCGAAATAGCCGGCATCCCACTTCGTCGGATGCGTGGTCCAGGCACCCTCGATACCGCTGGTCATGGTGTCGCGACCAATGCCCCGGGTGACCTTGTTGTTCCAGCCCAGACCCTGCTCTTCGACGTCGGCGGCTTCCGGCGCGGGACCCAGATTGGATTCCTTGTTATTACCGTGCGCCTTGCCGACGGTATGGCCGCCAGCAGTCAGCGCTACCGTCTCTTCGTCATTCATGGCCATGCGGCTGAAGGTCACTCGCATGTCCTTGGCCGTCTTCAGCGGATCGGGATTGCCGTCAACGCCTTCCGGGTTGACGTAGATCAGGCCCATCATGACGGCCGCCAGCGGGTTTTCCAGCGAATCGCGATCGCCCGAGTAGCGGGAGTTGTCGGAGGTGCTAGGCGCCAGCCAATCCTGCTCTGCACCCCAGTAGGTATCTTTCTCGGGATGCCAGATATCTTCCCGACCAAATGAGAAACCGAAGGTCTTGAAACCCATCGACTCATAGGCGACATTGCCAGCCAGAATCATCAGATCAGCCCAGCTCAGCTTGTTGCCGTACTTCTTCTTGATCGGCCAAAGCAGGCGACGGGCCTTGTCCAGGTTGCCGTTATCGGGCCAGCTGTTGAGCGGAGCAAAGCGCAGGTTGCCGGCGCCGGCGCCGCCACGACCATCGGCAACCCGGTAGGAGCCTGCGGAGTGCCAAGCCATGCGAATCATCAGACCACCGTAATGACCCCAATCGGCCGGCCACCATTCCTGACTGTCGGTCATCAGATCGGTGAGATCTTTTTTCAAGGCAGTTACATCCAGCGACTTCACCGCTTCGCGATAGTTGAAGTCCGGGTCCATCGGATTGGTCTTGCGATCGTGTTGATGCAAGATGTCCAGGTTCAGAGAATTCGGCCACCAATCGCGATTGGATTGGCCCGCCGAGGTCATCGAACCATGCATAACAGGGCACTTTACTTGATCGTCCATTGCACTACCCCTAACAGGAATTTTGAGTGGACTGATATCTTACACTGGCCGCAGTGTATAGCTCAAAGTGATTTTTACGATGTTTTGCATAGCTTCCAGCTATCAAGAGGCAACCTTACCCACCTTTACCTCACCACCATCGCGGACCCAGAGGTCGCGCTGCGGGAACGGGATCTCTATGCCGGCCTCGTTCAGGGACTTGTAGATTTTCATGTACAGCTCGTGCGTCACCAGCCCACGTTCGGATGGTTGATTGACCCAGCAAAGCAACTCGAAATCCAGGCTGGAATCACCAAAGCCCCGCATGCGAACGCGTGGGTCGGGGCCCTTGCAAACGCTGTCATGGTTGGCGGCAATCGTCTCAAGCAGCTGGCAGACCTCGTCGACGTCCGAACCGTAAGCGACGCCAACCTTGATCCGGATTCGGAATTTGACCCAGCGCCCGCCGGATTCATTGAAAATCTTGGCGTTGGCCATCTCGGAGTTGGGCACGGTAATCTCGACATCGTCACGAGTCAGCAACCGGGTCGAGCGGATACCGACCTTGGTCACCTCGCCGCGATCCCCCGAGTCAAGCACGATGTAGTCGCCCAGCTTGTAAGGCGCGTCTGCAATGATGAAAAAACCGGCAAAGAGGTTGGCGAGGGTGTCGCGGGCCGCGAAGCCAACAGCGATGCCGATGACACCCGCCGATGCCAGCCAGGCCGTGGGGTTGATGTCCCAGACCATCAACAGCGCATAGGCAGCCGCACCAATGATCAGAATCGTCATGACCAGATCAAACAACGGCAACGTGCGCTCTTCAACGATCTCGTAGCGATCGCGCACCCGGCTGAGAATTTCCAGGCCGATATGGCTGGCCCGCATGGCTGACTTGATCAACCGCAGGATCAACAGGCTCAGCAGAATACGGATCAGAATCTGTTCAATGCGCTCGGACAGGCCCAGTACCTGAATCGCCAGCACCAGCGCGATATAGCCGACAACCAGCGCCGCCACGTTGGCCACGATGCGGAGCAAGCGGGTACCCAGGTCCGGGCTGGTGCGGCTGATCAGTTTGTTACCCCAGGTCAGCACAAAAGCCCTACCCAGCACTGCCGCACCGATCCCGACCACCATCACGATCAAGGAAAGAACCATCGGATAGGTTGCCAGGAAATCCCAGCCCGGCACCAGGCTTTCCGGCATCCAGAGCGGTGCCTCTGCCCGATAAGGTGTCGACTCGACCATGTCTGCGCCTTCTGTCGTCATCAGGATGAATACTCGCGGCTACGCTGCGCGGCCTCAGGCTGGGCTTGAGGCCCGATATGAGACTCACCACGCTCACGGGCCAGGGCAATCTGCCGAACGCGCTCGCGCAAACCCGCCAATCGACGTGCTTCAAAGTGTTGGCCGCAGATACGGCAATCGCGCTGCGGGCTCACCGGCGGCATCCCATCGCTCTCCAACCCCTCCACCGGCCGGCTGCAGGCTGCACAGATCAGGCGGCCGGTTGGCTGCAGCGCGTGATTGACGGCGATACGGTCATCGAATACGTAACATTCGCCCTGCCAGTGTGATTGCTCAGCGGGAATGTCACGCAGATAGTTGAGAATCCCGCCTTCCAGTTGGAACACCTGCTCGTAGCCATTGGCCAGCAACCAGGCGCTGGCCTTTTCGCAACGCACGCCTCCGGTACAGAACATCGCCACCGGCCGGTCGACATCCAGGTGCTTCAGCGCCCAGTCCCGAAACTCGGTAAAGGTCTCGATATCCGGATCAATGGCACCGCGAAAGCTGCCGATCTCGTATTCATAATGATTTCGGGTGTCAACCAACTGCACATCATCGCGCTGCAGCAGCGCATGCCAGTCGGCAGGATTGAGCGCCTCACCGGTGGGCGCCTGCCCCGGTTTGAGTGCGGGGTCGAACGTGATGATCTCCGGGCGAATCCTGACTCGCAGGCGCAAAAAAGGCAGATTGCCGACCACCACACGATTGCTGACCAGGTCATCCACACCGTGATCTGCAGCCAGGTAGACCACCCAGGCATCCAGAGCCTGTCCGCTGCCGCCCAGACTGAAGTTGATGCCTTCTTCCGCCAGCAGCACCGTTCCGACCAAGCCGAGTTCAGCAGCCCTCACCTTCAGCCGCTCCCGCAACAGGGGCAGACGATCCAGGTCGGTAAAGCGGTAAGCACTGAGAAGCTCTGGCATGGCTGGGGAGGCAATCGATATATTGGAATTTCATTGTAGCGCCAGCCAGCCGATCCTCAACAAAAAATAACAATAGCCTTGCCGGCAACCTCCAAACCCCGCTATAATTGACGGGATTTGCTCGGCGCATTGGTGCCGACAGTCAATAAAAACACACGCTGATCGTCACAGGTTGCGGGGTTGCCGGAGGCTTGCATGCAAGCGTCGGGTTCGCAGACCTAAGGATCGGCGGAGGCTTAAACCCCGGATACATTGAACTGACAGCACCGACCCGCTGCGCCTGAGGCCACGGGCGGCGAGGCTTGAACGCTTGTATCCACCATACAAAGGTAATTGACATGCCCAACGTCACCATGCGCCAGATGCTCGAAGCTGGCGTTCATTTCGGCCACCAGACCCGCTACTGGAATCCCAAGATGGAGCCGTTCATTTTCGGCGCCCGCGGGAAAATCCACATTATCAACCTGGAAGAGACGCTGCCCCTGCTCAAGGAATCGCTGGATTTCCTGAGCCGCCTGGCCAGCCGTCGCGGCAACGTCATGTTCGTTGGCACAAAGCGTGCCGCCGGCCAGGCCATTGCCGAAGAAGCCGCTCGCTGCGGCAGCCCCTATGTTTCGCACCGCTGGCTCGGTGGCATGCTGACCAACTTCCGCACCGTACGCCAGTCGATCAACCGTCTCAAGGAACTGGAGCAGATGGAAGTGGACGGCAGCTTCCAGCGCCTGGTCAAGAAGGAAGTCCTGCAGCTGACCCGCGAACGCGACAAGCTCGAGCGCAGCCTGGGCGGCATCAAGGATATGAACGCCCTGCCCGATGCCCTGTTCGTCATTGATGTAGGCCATGAGTCGATTGCCGTGGCCGAGGCCCGCAAGCTCAAGATTCCGGTGGTCGCCGTGGTTGACACCAACCACTCTCCGGAAGGAATTGACTACGTGATTCCGGGCAACGACGATGCCATTCGCTCGATCCGCCTGTATGCCCAGCTGGCTGCGGACGCCATCCTCGAGGGCCGCGCCTCTGCACCAGTGTCCGGTGGCGATGCCGATGAGTTTGTCGAGCTCGACGCAGACGGCAACCCGATCGAGTCCAGCGAAGAGACTCGCAAGAGCGCACCGGCGAAGAAGAAAACCGCTTCCCGTGTTTCGAAGAAAACCGCGCGCAAGAAGCCTGCCGAAGCAGCAAGCGCTGAAGCGCCAGCCGAGAGCCCGGCAACCGACAACTCAGCCCCGGCCGAAGCCGTAGCCGAGGAAACAACCAAGGAAGCAGCCGCCGAACCTGCGGCCAAGAAGGTCAGCAAGAAGAAAGCTGCAAAAAAAGCTGCCCCGAAAGCCGACGATACCGACGCGTCCTGATCAGCGCCGCATCAAGCGACTATCTACTCTTGAGGAAATAATTCAATGAGCATTACTGCAGCACAAGTCAAGGAACTCCGCGAGCGCACCGGCGCTGGCATGATGGAGTGCAAGAAGGCGCTGGTCGAAACCGGCGGCGACCTGGATACCGCCATCGAGCACCTGCGCAAGTCCGGCCTGGCGAAGGCCGACAAGAAGGCCGGTCGCGTGGCCGCCGAAGGCACCGTGGTCCATGCCTCTGAAGGCAGCCGGGCCGTTCTGGTCGAAATCAACTGCGAAACCGACTTCGTTGCCAAGGACGACAACTTCCGCGGCTTTGCCGAGGAAGTGGCCGGCCTGGCCCTTGCCGCCGACAGCGTGGAGGCCATCAACGCCGCCACCATGGCCAACGGCGCCAGCGTCGAAGAAACCCGGCAGCAACTGGTCGCCAAGATCGGCGAGAACGTCCAGGTGCGCCGATTGAGCCACCTTGATGCCGGCAACGGCGTCGTTGGCAGCTACATCCACAGCGGCCGCATCGGTGTGATGGTTGCCCTGGAAGGCGGCGACGAAGACCTGGCGCGCGATATTGCTATGCACGTGGCCGCGCTCAACCCCGCCTATCGCGATGCCGAAAACGTGCCGCAGGAAGTCCTGGCCAAGGAAAAGGAGATCCTGGTCGCACAGGCAGCCGACAGCGGCAAGCCGGCCGACATCATCGAAAAGATGGTCACCGGCCGACTGAACAAGCATCTGGCTGAAATCACCCTGACCGGACAGCCCTTCGTCAAGGATGGCGATGTCACCGTTGGCAAGTTGCTGAAAAGCAAGGGCGCCAAGGTGACGGCGTTTGTCCGCATTGAAGTCGGCGAAGGCATCGAGAAGGAAGAAACTGATTTTGCCGCCGAAGTCATGCAGCAGGCCCGAGGCGGATAACCCGCCCCGGATCCGCTCGATCTCAGGGAGAACCTTGTCATGAACCAGCCAGCCTGTCGACGCATCCTGCTCAAAGTCAGCGGAGAGGCACTGCTTGGCGAACTGGATTACGGCATTGATCCCAAGGTAAGCTCGCGCATCGCGCGCGAGGTTGCCGCCGTTGTCAATGCCGGCGTTCAGATCGGCATTGTCATCGGCGGTGGCAACATCTTTCGTGGCAAGGGGCTGGCTGCCTCCGGCATTGACCGGATCACCGGCGACCATATGGGCATGCTGGCTACGGTCATGAATGCCCTGGGTCTGCAGGACTCGCTGGAACGGGCCGGCGTGACCACGCGGGTCATGTCGGCCATCTCGGTACGGGAGGTCTGCGAAGACTACATCCGTCGACGTGCGATCCGCCACCTTGAAAAGGATCGGGCGGTCATCTTTGCTGCCGGCACCGGCAACCCGTTCTTTACCACCGATACCGCCGCTGCCCTTCGGGCAATCGAGATCGGTGCCGATCTGATGATCAAGGCAACCATGGTCGATGGCATCTACTCGGATGATCCGAAAACCAACCCGGATGCAATCCGGTACGACCAGATCAGCTACGACGAAGTGATCGAGCGCAAATTGGCAGTGATGGACACCAACGCCATCGTGCTGTGTCGCGACCAATCCATGCCCATCCGCATCGTTGACCTGAACCGGCCCGGCGAGCTCGACCGTCTGATTCAGGGCGAAAGCGTCGGCACGCTGGTCAGCTGAGCAGATGCAGCCGACGCCGCACGGGGATACAATTCGCGGCTTGGATACACAACAGGCGAGTGCAGGACAAGACCATGCTCAACGACATCAAGAAAGACGCTGATTCCCGGATGGCCAAAAGCGTTGCAGCGCTCAAGGTTGAACTGGCCAAGATTCGCACCGGGCGCGCCCATCCCAGCTTGCTTGAACACATCACTGTCGAATACTACGGAACCGAAGTACCGCTCAGCCAGGCAGCCAACCTGTCAGTCGAGGACGCTCGCACCCTCAGCGTCGTGCCGTTTGACAAGTCGATGGTGCAGAAAGTCGAGAAAGCCATCATGACCTCTGATCTGGGGCTGAACCCGGCCACGGCAGGCACGAATATTCGGGTGCCGCTTCCGGCATTGACGGAAGAGCGGCGCACCGAACTGACCAAGGTAGTTCATGCCGAGGGCGAGCAGGCAAAGGTGGCGGTACGCAACATTCGCCGCGACGCGAACCACCAGCTCAAGGACTTCCTGAAAGAAAAAGAGCTCACCGAAGACGATGTTCGCAAGGGCGAAACACAGATTCAACAGCTGACTGATCGCTACGTCGGTGAAATCGACGACCTGGTCGAGGCGAAGTGCCGGGAGCTGATGGAAATCTGAGACGGTGACGCCGATCTCCCCCCTACCCCAGCACGTTGCGATCGTCATGGACGGCAATGGCCGCTGGGCGCAACGCCAGGGAAAAGCCCGCTCCGAGGGCCATCGTGCTGGCAGCGAAGCGCTACGGCGGGCTGTCGAAGCGGTTCTGGAGCGCGGCATTCCGTATCTGACGGTTTACGCTTTTTCGTCGGAAAACTGGAATCGCCCCAGTGTCGAGGTCAAGCAGTTGCTTGATCTGTTCATGAAAGCGCTGACCCGGGACATCCGGGAACTTGACGAGCACGGCGTTCGGGTCTGCTTCATTGGCGACCGGGAGGCCTTCAGCCGCCCACTACGCGACGGCATGCGCCGAGCCGAACGACGAACGGCAGCGAACGTCAAACTACGTCTCAACGTGGCCGTCAACTACGGCGGCAGGGCCGACCTGACCCGTGCCGCCCGGCAGCTGGCCGACAAGGTCCAACGCGGTGAGCTGACCCCCGAGCAGATCAACCAGGAAGCGTTTGGCCGCGAACTGTTCATGAGCGACATTCCCGAGCCCGACTTGTTGATTCGTACGGGCGGTGAGCAGCGCCTGTCCAACTTTCTGCTCTGGCAGCTGGCCTACACGGAACTGTTTTTCTCTGATGTGTTGTGGCCTGATTTCAACGCCGATCACGTCACCCAGGCGCTGACCGACTTCGCATCCCGTGAACGCCGCTTCGGCGGGCTCGGCCAGGTGCAGAATGCTTAGAACACGCGTCATCACGGCGCTGATTATCACTTCGATTGGTCTGGCGGCGGTTTTCATGCTGCCGGCCCCAGCCTTTGCCGCCTTCGCCGTGCTGATTCTGCTGGCGTTGGGGGGCTGGGAAGGTGCCCGGCTGGGCGGGCTGGATCAGACCCGGGCGCGGGCTGCCTACACCGCCGTTCTGGTCATTACCGGCACTGCAGTTTACTGGCTGCATGAGCCTGGCCAGATCACGGCCTGGTTACTGCCGGGCTGTATCGCCTGGCTCGGATTTCTGGCATGGCTGGCCCGTCCGGCGCTGGGCTCGGCCGCAACCAAAGCAAACCATGCCTTCAAGCTGCTGATCATCGCCCTCATCCTGCTGACAGGCTGGCTGGCGATCGTTTGGTTGCAGTGGCTGTCACCCTGGCTGGTACTGATGTTGCTAATCATCATTGCATCTGCCGACGTCGGCGCCTACTTTTCCGGGCGCAGCATCGGTGGCCCCAAGCTGGCACCTTCCATCAGCCCCGGCAAGACCCGTTCCGGCGCCATCGGCGGGCTGCTGGCGGCCATGCTGGTTACCGGCATTAGTGCACAGGTTCTCCCAGACAGCCCCTTCACACCGGTCACCGCCGGCCTGCTCGCCCTGGTTCTGGCCGCCATCTCCATTGGCGGAGACCTGTTCATCAGCCTGCTCAAACGGCAGCGGCAGCTCAAGGACACCTCGGACCTGCTGCCTGGTCACGGCGGCATTCTTGACCGCTTCGACAGCATTGGCGCGGCCGCGCCCATGTTTGCCCTGGCTGTCGCGGTACTGGGTCAGTGAGGAACCAAATGGACTCGATGCTGCCGATAAAAGCAACGACGAAGCGCTTGCGCTGTCCTGACCTGTTTTCGGCAACCTGACCATGGAAATCCTCGGCCCCATCATCTGGCTTATCGTAGCCCTTGGCCTGCTCGTGACTTTCCACGAGTTCGGCCATTATTGGGTCGCCCGCCGCTGCGGGGTCCGCGTGTTGCGCTTTTCGGTCGGCTTCGGTAGGGCGCTTTGGTCGCGCACCGCTGCCGACGGCACCGAATACCGAATCGCAGCTATTCCGCTGGGCGGCTACGTCAAGATGCTCGACGAGCGCGAAACGCCGGTTCAACCCGATCAACGCGATCAGGCATTCAACCGCAAGCCGGTTGGCCAGCGAATAGCCATTGTTGCAGCAGGTCCAATCTTCAACCTGATTTTTGCCGTTGCCGCCTTCTGGTTGATGTTCGTGGTCGGCATTCCCGAAACCCGACCAGTGCTGGGCCCGACCACCGGCATGGCCGCCGAAGCCGGGCTGCGCGAGAACGACATGATCGTTCGCATTGACCAGCGCCGCGTAGAGACCTGGACTCACACCCTGCTGGGTCTGATTCCCCCGGCCCTGGATCGACGCGCAGTGACCCTGGAAGTGGAAAGCCCGGACGGACAGCGCCGTGAGTTGCGCTTGCCGCTGGATCGAGTCAGCGCCAGCTACAGCGAAGAAAACACGCTGGAGTACCTTGGGCTAAGCCCGTGGCGCGCTGACCTGCCGCCGATGATCGGCAGTGTCGCCAGCGGCAGCCCCGCCGAAACCGCTGGCCTGCGCGAACATGATCTGATTATTGGCATCAATAATGAAAACGTCTCGGGCTGGCAAGA
>SKQI01000123.1 GCA_007119095.1 Wenzhouxiangella sp.
CAACGAGATTGAAACCAGTCCGGCGATCTCGCCTCGACGACCCTTGAAAGGCGCCGTGGAACTGACCCCCACACCTGGTCCGGACTCGGAGCCAAGGAGCGACCGATGAAACTGATCCAATCCCCACGCGTGTTGATCGCACCCTTCTTGCTGGCCGGCCTGTTCCTGGCCGCACCACTAGCCCTGGCCGATGATTTCGAGCTCAAGGGTGATCCATCAGCGGGCCAGCAGCCCTACCAGCAGCAGTGCGCCTCCTGCCACGGCAATAGCGGCAAGGGCGATGGCCCGGCCGCGCGCGCTTTCAACCCGCCACCGGCCAGTTTGCTGCGAGACGAGCTGACGGCCGAGCACTTGTTCCTGGTTACCCGCGACGGCGGCATGCCCCACGGCCTGGCCCCAACCATGCCGGCATTCAACCGTTCGTTGAGCGAGCAACAGATTCACGATGTCGTTGCCTATCTGCTTTCGCTTCGTGACGAATAAATCTGATGACAACACCGGCCAGCGCCGGTAAGGAAGAAAGACCATGTTCAAATTCACCACGAAACATCGGAGCCCGCCTGGAAACAGGCTGGTTGTCGCGGCCACGGCCACCGCCACCCTACTGCTTTCCGCTGCGGCACTGGCCTGTCCGGCCTGCAACGACAGCTTCATGCACGAGATCAAGACTGATCGAGTCAACACCGTGACCGGGCAGGACATCCTGGCTGCTGTTTCCAACCAGCGCGGCCTACCGCTGGGCGCAGCCGACTCCATCACCGCGTCGCAGGTCGCCGCTGCCCAAACGGAACGCGGGCTCGACCCGGTCTTCGAGGGCGCTGAATTCATCGAGATCATCAAGCGCGATGAAGGCCTGGATATTCCGGCAACCAGCTTCGTGCCCCAGGATGCCGAGCCCGACGTGGAGTTCACCATCAGCCTGGATGAAGGCCAGACCTACATTGGCCAGGGCGTGATCTACGATGGCTTCGTGTCGGACGGGAAGATCCCCGGGCCAACCCTGCGGGTTACCCAGGGCGATATCGTTCGGATGACCATCATCAATACGGGCACGGTCCCGCACGGCGCCTCGATCCACGCGGCGGACACCCAGACTTCGAAGTACGTTGGCCAGATTGGACCGGGCGAAAGTAAGAGCGTCACGTTCCGAGCCAACATGCCCGGCGTATTCATGTGGCACTGCGCCCCGGGCGGACACGCAATCCCCATGCACGTCCTGTTCGGCCAGTACGGCATGATCGTGGTCGAGCCGAAGGACACCAAGTACAAGCTGGAAGAGAAGCTGGGCCACGGGCCCGATCTGACCCTCTACCTGATCCAGCACGAGTTTTATGCCAGCTGCAAGGATGCCGTCGAAGGCAAGGCGCTGTACACCGCCTTCAACGGCCGCGTGTTCCGCTATGTCGAAGAGCCCATCACCGCCAAGCCCGGCGATTACGTGCGCATCTACTTCCTCAACATCGGGCCCAACCTGCTCTCGACTTTCCACCTGGTCGGTATTGTCTGGGATTACGTCTACTGGCAGGGTCATCCCGAAGCCTGGATGCCGGGCGGCCAGACCGTGACCGCCGGCCCGTCGGATTCCTGGGTGATCGAGTTCCGCGTGCCGCCGGATGAAGGCGTCTACCTGATGCTATCGCACGCGGTCGGCTCGACCAGCCGCGGCGCCATCGGCGCCCTGGTGGCCACGGCCGATGCCGACACGCCGAAAACCATCCTCGCCGATGGGCCCAAGTTCAGCGACGAAGAACTGGCCGAGATCCGCGAAACTGCCATGCGGGCCATCTCTCCCTTCGCCCCCGCCGAACGACTCAACGGCGCACCAGCGGCGGCTGACCGGACGGTGAGCTACGGTCCCGAAGTCGAAGAGGTTTTCGTCGAGATCATTGGCAACTCCTACTACCCCAAGGTGATCGAGATCGAGCCGGGCACCAAAGTGACCTGGATCAACGAGGATGTGTTCACCTACATGGCTGGAGAGTTCTCCGGCATTCACAATGCCGTCGGCACGCGCGGGCCGGAAATGTTCGCCACACGCATGCTCGGGCACGCCGAAAGCGACAGCTTCACCTTCACTCAGCCGGGCGAGTACAACTACATCTGTACACCACACCCTTACATGCAGGGCCGGATCATCGTTCGGGAAGCTGCCGAGTAGTCAGCCGTGCAAGTTTGCGGATGTTCCGGCTGACGGTCGCGGAGCCTTCGGGCTCCGCGATTTTTTACGCTGCGTTCTCACAGCTCCCCCCTTTCCGCGGTTATCCTTTTACGGCACTATCGCAACCGGCCATCAGCGGGGAATTCAGACGTGAATCAAGAAGAATTGCTAGACGCCTTGTTCAAGGAGTTCGACCGTAACGGCGATGGCGTGCTGTCACGCGGGGAGTTTCGCGAGCTGGTTCGCTACCTGCTGGGCGAGCACGGCATCAAGACCAGTTCCAAGATCTTCGAACAGTTCGACGCCAATCACGACAATGCCATTTCGCGCGACGAGCTGGTTGAACTGATCATCGAATACCAGCTCTAAAATGAGGCTCCACACTTGCAGCGGCGCGCCCAGTCCGCGCCGAGTGACGCTCTACCTGGATCTGAAGGGCATCATCGTCGAGCAGGTCGAGGTTGACCTGCGCGCCGGTGAACATATGAGCCCCGCCTTTTCGGCCTTGTCACCAAACCAGACCGTGCCGCTGCTGGAGCTCGACGACGGCAGCTGCATCTGGGAAAGCAGCGCCATCCGCCGCTATCTCGAACGGCTGCATCCCGAACCGCCCTTATTTGGCTCAGATCCGATCGGGCAGGCCACCGTCGACTGCTGGACCGACTGGGTATTCATGCGCGGTCTGATCCCGGTCATGGAAACCTTTCGCAATCACTTCCCAGGGTTTCGCGATCACGCCCTGCCGGGGCCAAGACCGGTCGCCCAGATTTCGGCGCTGGTCGATCGCGGCCACACCTTGTTCGGCCACTTCCTCGAGGACCTGGAAAAGCGCCTGAAGACCGCTGCATGGGTTGCCGGCGATCAGTTGAGCGTGGCCGACATCGACGCCCTGGTCACGATCGAGTTCGCCGAGCGCGGTATCAAGGCCGGCCCGGCAACCGAGCATGCGGCCATTGCTGCCTGGCGAGAGCGCTTTCAGGAAAGACTGAACGGCGCGGCTTGAGCGGACTGAAGCAAATGCAATGACCATCCCGGCCGAGTTTTTGCCGCTATGGCTGGCGCTGCCGGCCCTGGCTGTCTTTCTTGCTTTTTTTGTCTGGAACCTGGTCGGCGCGCCCTGGGCGCTGCTCAAGCAAAACGACTTGCATAATCAATTCAGCCTGGCCACGGTGCTGCTGGCCGGCCTGTGGTGGCTGAAGGCCGGGGCGCATCCCGGGCTGGAATTTCACCTGCTTGGCCTGACCACCATCGTGCTGATCTTCGGCTGGCGCCTGGCCCTCGTGGCCGGCGGCACTGCCGTGATCCTGGTCAGCGTACTGGCCGGGGAATGGCAGGCCAGCGGAATCAATGGGCTGATTGGCGTGGTGCTGCCGGTGTTTCTGGCCAATGTCCTGCACCGGCTCATCTACCAGCGCCTGCCACGACACTTTTTCGTCTACGTGCTGGTCGCCGCCCATTTCTCATCCATGGCCGTGATTGGCAGCGTCATCATGGCTGGCGCCTCGATCCTCTGGCTGCTGGGCATCTACCCCTGGTCGCTGCTCTGGAGCGATTTTCTGATCTTCATGCCGCTGGTGCTGATCCCCGAAGGATTTCTCAACGGGGCCATCATGACGACCCTGATCCTGCTGCGACCCGAGTGGGTTCGAAGCTTCGACGACCGCGACTATATCGACGGGAAGTAGGTCAACCCTCCACTCATCGCGCCGGTGGCGGCATTGCCACCGGGGATTCAGCATAGGGCGAACTGCCTGATTCGAACATAGCGTTGAGACCAGCGGCGAGGCGCGCGCCGGCGCGCGCCAGCTGACGTTCGGCCACCGGCAGCCAGACCTCACGGTAGCTCTCGTCCAACACCATGGTCGGGCCTTCTTCATCGGCGCCGTGGTCGCTTCGCGGCATCGGGTACAGGCCGTTGAACAGGTACGCCCGGGCTTCGACAACCCAAACCCGGACGTCGAACTCAGCCGCCCACTCGGCGCGTTCTGCATCGGAAAAGCGGTGGTGGAGAATGGCGGCCAGCCCGGCTGCATCGAAACGCTCGCGGTGTGGATCCAGAATTTCGATGTCCCAGTAGCGGTGCAGGTTCAGCCATTCACCTCGATACAGCACCGGGATGCTATTGCCGCCGCGATCTTCGGCAAAACCGGCATGCAAGGGCTGGTGCAGATCGCCGACGAAGTGCACCAGGAACTTCAGCGCCTCGCGGCGTTCGCGGTCCGACAGATCGGCGTCAACAACCCGCGGCGCGAAGCCGAGTATCGCCGAGTAGACGTTGCCTTGCGCCAGGTTGAAATCCTGCTCGCGCGGCATCAGCGCATCAACCGGTCCGTTGACGAAATGCAGCGGCCCGGTTTCCGGCCGGTCCGACCGCACCTCGTCAGCCCAGGAACCGATCCGGGCGAGATTCTCATCGCCCAGCAAAGCCTGCACCCCGGCTCGCGCTTCCTCCGTCAAATCCTGCATGGCCAGATAGCTCACCACCTCATGTCCGTAGCGACCCCAGGGCCAGGCCAGGGCGGGAAGGATCAGCAGGATCAAGGTGAACAGGCGGAGTCGGGTTTTCGAAGTCAAGGGCATGTTTCGAGAGTTCCGTTGGGGGCTTTGGTCATCTTAAACAGAAGGCTTCGGAATAGGGGGATTCGAAAGGGCGGCTTTGGTTTCCGGTTTCCGGTTTCCGGTTTCCGGTTTCCGGTTTCCGGTTGGGAGACCATTTTGCAGAGCAAGAATTTCCGGGTTTTCTGTGGTTGCTGTGGTTACTCTGCTTTTCGTCTCCCTTCAAATCAACTGTCCCTGCCTTGGATCGGTTTTTGCGCTGCGGGTCTTGCGGCGTGTGCTACCGCGGCGGGAGCCCAGGGCCTGGTGGACGGCCCTGGCTTGTTCGCGGAAGCCGGGTTGCTTGCGGTATTCGCCCAGTCTTGCCCGGGCTTCGCGGGCGGCTTGTTGATAGTCGACGATGGGTTCGGGATAATCGGTCGAGCCGAACTGCTGGCGCTTGGTCTGGCCCAGTTGCCAGGGCTCGAAGATGTGACTGTCGGGCACGCCGGCCAGCTCGGGTACCCAGCGCGTGACAAATCGACCCTCTGGATCCTGATCCTGGGCTTGCTTGACCGGGTTGTAGATGCGCGGGGTGTTGATACCGGTGGTGCCAGACTGCATCTGGCACTGATTGAAATGGATGCCCGGCTCGTAGTCGGCAAACAGGCGGGCCAGGTGCAGGGCCGGCTCGCGCCAGTGCAGCCACAGGTGGTAGGCGGCAAAGCTCATCAGCATGGCGCGCATGCGGAAGTTCAGCCAGCCGTGATGAATCAGAAAACGCATGCAGGCATCGACCAGCGGATAGCCGGTATGACCCGTAGCCCAGGCCTGGAATCGGTCAGGGTCGAAGTCGTTTTCACGCATACCGTCGAAGCCGCGGTGGACGTTGTGAAATTCGATCGCCGGCTGCTGCTCCAGCTTCTGGATGAAGTGGCAGTGCCAGTGCAATCGCTGATCGAAGGCATTCAGGGAGCTGGCCAGGCGACTGTCGTTCGCCGCCCGCGCATCTGTTCTCGCCAAGCGGGTGCGCTGAACGATGCGGCGCAGGCTCAATGCCCCCCAGGTGATGTAGGGGCTCAAGCGGGAACCGGCCACCTCGGCACTCAGCGGCGAGGAGATGCCGCCGCGGTAAGCGCGGCCACGCCCGGTCAGAAAGCTCTCGAGCACGGATTCACCGGCACCGATCCCGCCGGGCTGGCGACCGGGGCAGGGCGTGGGGTCGAACGCCGGCGTTTCGGCAAAGGGTTCGACCGGCGGCGAGCATTCCACCACGGGGTCAAGCCGGGGCGGCGGATCAAGCGCCGCTTCAGCCATGAAGCCTTCCCAGTGGCGCGACCAGCCATCACGATCGCGCAGGCCTCGCTTGACGCCGAACTGCGGATATTCATGCAGAGCGACGCCGGCACCCCGAGACCAGGCACGGACGGCACGGTCGCGGGCAAAGGTCCAGTCGTTACCGGTTTCCTCGTGGCAGTAGACGGCCTGGAAGCCGAAGCGTTGATGCAAATTGGCGAGCACGTCAACCGCCTCGCCCACTTGTACGATCAGGCCCTGGCCGAGACGACGCAGCTGCTGGTCCAGTTCGATCAGGCTGTCGGCAACAAAGTCCTGCTGGCGCTGGCTGCTGTCGGGCAGCTGCCAGTAATCGAGCTCAACGATATACAGCGGCAGTACCGGACCGCGTCGGACCGCCTCGACCAGCGGGCGATGGTCGTCTATACGCAGGTCGCGCTTGAACCATACAAGGCTTGGCACGCTCATCGGGCCGCGTTGCGCTGCCGCCGACAGCGCTCCGAGCAATAGCGCACTTCGTCCCAGCAATCACGCCATTTCTTCCGCCAGGCGAATGGCCGCTGGCAGACGGGGCAGGTTTTGGTGGGGAGGTCGGATTTTTTCACCTCGCCATTGTCGGCGGGGGGCGTCGTGGTTGGGTGGAGGAGGGGAAAGGGGATAAAGGGATAAAGGGGAAAAGGGGAGAAGGGGAGACAGGGAGAAGGGGAGACGGGAAGACGGAGAATCGGTTTTCCCACACCAGGACAACGCCCATGGGGACCATCCACAAAAGCATTTCCGTGTCTTCCGTGGCTAAAAGCCTTTCCCTTTAGCCCTTTAGCCCTTTAGCCCTTTAACCCTTCTCCCTCTACCCCGCCACGAAGCGGTCAATATCCACGTTGCCGCCGGTCAGGATGATCCCGACCTTCTTGCTGTAGGCGTCAAACCTGCCTTCAAGCAGGGCTGCCAGGGGTACGGCGCAGGAGGGTTCGATGATGATTTTCATTCGGGACCAGACTTCGCGGGTGGTGTCGATGATGGCCTGTTCGGAGACGGTGACGATGTCGTCGACGTGGCGCTGAATGACGGCGAAGTTGAGCACGCCCAGGGTGGTGCGCAGGCCGTCGGCAATGGTCTGGGTCGATGCTGCCGGTTCGATCTGGCCCGAGCGAAAGGAGCGGGCAGCGTCGTCGGCGTTGGCCGGCTCGGCGGCAATCACCCGGATTGCCGGCTTGAGATGGCGCGCGGCAATGGCCGTGCCGGCCAGCAGGCCGCCGCCGCCCACCGGGGCCATGATCACATCCAGATCCGGCACTTCCTCAAGCAGCTCCAGCGCAGCCGTGCCCTGGCCGGCGATGATATCGGGATGGTCGTAAGGGGGGATCTCGTGGTAGCCATGCTGCTCAATCAGTTTCCGCACGGCGGCATCGCGGGTTGCGATGCCTGGTTCGCACAACACCACTTCTGCGCCATAGCCACGTACCGCCTCCAGCTTTACCCGGGCCGAGTCCTTCGGCATCACTACTACGGCCTTGAGTCCGTTCATCGCCGCAGCCAGGGCCACGGCCTGACCGTGATTACCGGATGAGTGGGTGACGATGCCGCGCCTGGCCTGTTCCGGCGTCAATGCGCGGATGGCATTGCAGGCACCGCGAAACTTGAACGCGCCGACCTTCTGGAAATTCTCGCACTTGAAGTACAGCTCGGCACCGGTGCGCTCATTGAAATGGGTACTGGTCAAAACGGGCGTGCGGTGGGCGAGGCCGGCGATGCGCTCAGCCGCCTGTTCGATGTCGGCCAGACCGGGCAGCTCGGAAACGGGAACGGGACACATTTCTGAATAGGATTGTTGAGTCATTGCTTCAGTCTAATGCGGCGGTCGGCAGTAAAGAAAGCGATTGCCGTTCGTTTCCAACCACGGTGCTAAAGTACTGGTCCTTACTCATCAAGGCCAGGAGACAGACAGCGTGCAATCGATCAAGGCAGAGTACGCCGAACGCGGCAGCGAACCTCACAAGTTGATCAACGCAGTTCCATTCGACACGCCAGAGCCCGGCGCTGGCGAGGTTTTGGTGGAACTGCTGGCAGCACCGATCAACCCTTCCGACCTGCTGACCCTGACCGGCGACTATGGCGTACTGCCGGATCTGCCGGCCACTGGTGGCAATGAAGGAGTTGGCAAGGTCATCCAGCTGGGCGCGGAGGTCAGCGGGCTGGAGGTGGGCCAGACCGTGCTGCTGCCGATTGGCTGCGGTACCTGGTGCTCACACCTGGTTGCCTCGGCCAAGGACCTGATTCCCTTGCCCGGCCAGGCCGACCCGCTACAGCTGGCCATGCTGACGATCAACCCACCCACGGCATCCTTGTTGCTCAGTGAAGTGGTCGATTTGCAGCCCGGTGAATGGGTGATCCAGAACGCGGCCAATTCCGCCGTCGGTGGATACCTGGTTCAGCTGGCTGCGGAGCGCGGTCTGAAGACGGTCAACGTGGTTCGCCGCGAGGCGGCCGTGGACGCGGTCAAGCGTCAGGGTGCCGAGATTGTTCTGGTCGACGGGCCGGACCTGGCCGAACGGGTTGCCGAGGCGACAGGCAAGGCGAAAATTCGTTTGGCGATTGACGCGGTCGGTGGCGAGGCCAGCGAACGCCTGGCCGCCTGCCTGGCTTTCGGCGGCACGGTGGTCAACTACGGCATGATGAGCGGCGAGCCATGCCAGGTGTCACCCGGGCAGCTGATCTTTCGCGGCATCACGCTGACCGGCTTCTGGCTGGCGAGCTGGTTCCGCCAGGCATCACCTGAAGCCCAGCAGCAGCTGTTCGGCGACCTGATCGGCAAGATCGCCGCCGGCAAGCTCAGCGCGCCGGTGGCGGCAACCTTCCCACTGTCCCAGGTCAGCGAGGCCGTGCACGCTGCCAGCCAGGGCGAACGCGACGGCAAGATCTTGCTGGTTCCCGGCTGAGCCAGGACCGGCATGCGTTCCATCAGCGGTATCGACCACTGATGACCAGCCGCAGCCGCCGCGTCGGCCTGGCGCTGCTGGCCTTGCTGATGCTGGCGTGGATGTCGATGGCTGTCTGGCACTGGCTGAAGCCGGTGCCGTACGGCCTCGATCTGGCCGGCCCAATGCGCGCCGTCGGCTCCGTCGAATTCATCGCTGATGAAACCTGGGTGGACGCCAACGGCGAACGTCAACTGGACCATCGCATTTTCGACAAGAAGCTGGCCCTGATTGCCCAGGCCGAGCGGTTCATTCTGGCCGATTTCTTTCTATTCAATGATTTCGCCGGCGATCCCGATGGCGAGGACATGCGCGCACTATCCCGGGAGCTGGCCGAGGCCCTGATCCAGCGCAAACAAGCCCGGCCGGAGCTGGAAATC
>SKQI01000129.1 GCA_007119095.1 Wenzhouxiangella sp.
CGGCGCTTTTGGTGCGGGTGCATTTCACCCGCAAGCTCTACGACTGGCACCGCCGTCGCACGCCCATGGAGCGCCGGGCCAGCTACCTGGACTGGCTGCTGATTTCCGATGTGCATGCCAAAGAGCTGCGCCTCAACCAGCTCGGGTCCTATCTGCGCAACCTGTATTCGGGCCTGCGCCAGACCATTCGCAGCGAAAACCTGCGAATCAGCAAGCAGCGCACCCTGGTCGAGCTGATCGTTGCCAGCGTCGCCACCGTGGTGTTCTTTGCAGCACTGGCCTATCTCGCTATCCAGACCGCCGAGGGGCGCAACTCGGTCGGCGACCTGGTCCTGTTCCTGTTGATCTTCCAGCGCGCGCAGAGCATGGGCCAGGAAATCGTTGGCCAGATCTCGCGCTTTTATGAAGACCATCTCTACATCGGCCTGCTGTTCGAGTTCCTGGAAGTGCGCCCCAACGTGTTCAGCCCGCCGGACCCGACACCGGTGCCGACCGAACTCCAGGCCGGAGTGGCCTTCGAAAATGTCAGCTTCACCTACCCGGGCTGTTCGGAGGTGGTGCTCGATGACATCAATCTGAAGATAGCCCCGGGGCAGGTGGTTGCCCTGGTGGGTGCCAATGGTTCCGGCAAGACTTCCTTGATCAAGCTGCTGGCCCGTCTTTATGACCCCACGGCCGGGTGCATTCTGGTTGACGGGGTCGATGTGCGCCAGTTTGACCTGGAAGCGTATCGGCGCCTGTACAGCGTCATTTTCCAGGACTATGCCCGTTACGCCGATACCGTTCGCGCCAATATCCGTTTCGGCGATATTCGGCTTGACGAGGATGATCCCGGTTTGATCGAGGCCTCGCGCCGGGCCGGCGCGCATGACTTCATCCAGGAGCTGCCCAGCGGCTACGATACGATCTTGTCGCGAATGTTCGAGGGCGGACAGGAAATCAGCCTGGGGCAGTGGCAGAAGATTGCCCTGGCGCGTTCGTTTCTGATGCGCTCGAAGATTCTTATCCTGGATGAGCCGACCAGCGCCATTGATCCGAATGCCGAATTCGAGCTGTTTGAAAATTTCCGTGATCGCATTGGTGGGCGCTCGGCCTTGATCATCAGCCATCGTCTGTCCACCATACGCTTGGCTGACTACATCTATGTCCTCGACGCGGGCCGGATTGCCGAACAGGGCACCCACGAGGAACTCATCCAACTACAGGGGCTTTATCATCAAGCGTTCAACCGCCAGGGCAAGTATTACCGCGAGACCGATGTCGTTGCGTCCTGATTCTTGTCAGATGGAGGTCCAACCAGGGCCGGCGACACATCGCTACCGGGTTTATGGCCTGGAGGTGGCCTCCGAGCTGGCGCTGCCGGAGCTGGTGCCTTCGCCCTCCGGCCAGGCCGATGTCAGCATCGAGCTGGGGCCGGTTGCGCCGGGGCTGGAAGAAACGCTGGTCGGGGCAAGCTGGTATGCCGCCAACCGGCACGAGTTTCTGCTGCGCATTGATAACGTGGCCCGCTATTACGTCGCCGACGGCCGGCGCATCACCATTGATGTCGATTCGGCCGGGCAGGCACCGGCATCCGATCTTCGCCTGTGGCTGCTGGGCAGCGCGTTCGGCGCCTTGCTGCACCAACGTGGGCTGCTGCCGCTGCATGTCAGCGCGGTCAAGGCGCCGGGCGGCGCCTGGGCGTTTACCGGCGAGTCGGGCGAGGGTAAATCGACCATGGCGGCGTTTCTTCATCGCCGCTTCGGCTGGCCGCTGGTATCTGATGATGTATCGGTGGTTACCGCCAGCGATGGCCAAAGCATGGTTCATCCCGGCCCGCGCAAGCTCAAGCTTTGGCAGGATGCGCTTGAGACGCTGGACTTTGCTGGCTGCGAGGCGGTGCGCGATCTGAGTAATACCGACAAGTTTCAGCTCTACCTGCCCGGCGAGCAGGATTACATGCCGGAAGTGCTGCGCGGCCTGGTCGTGCTTTCAACGGCAGGGCCGGACTCGCCGCCGCGGCTGGAGCGACTGAAAGGCATCGAGGCTTTTGATGCCTGCATGGCAGCCATCTATCGGCCGTATATGGACCACTGGTTCAAACAGCCGGCTGAGCGAATGAACGGCGTGCTCAACCTCTGTCGCCAGGTGCCCGTGTACCGTTTCGTGCGTGCCCGGTCGTTGACCGACCTGGAACAGAATCTCCAGCCCTTGCTTGAACTGATCAACAACGCGGAGCCCTGATGGACGAACTGAGCGAGACACAGCGCGACGCCGGGGAAGCGTTCGGCCTGTTCGAGGGACTGACGGTGCCGGCCTTTGAGCAGCGCTCGGAGCATGTGCCGGAAGTGGACCAGGCGTTTCGCTTCGTCGAAGAACCGACCCGCGCCGTTATTCTGGGCTTTGCCCATAACCGGCGCGTCTACCTGCACGGGCCGCACGGCAGCGGCAAGTCCAGCCACATCGAGCAGGTGGCAGCAAGGCTGAACTGGCCCTGCGTCCGGGTCAATCTGGACGGTCACGTCACCCGGGCCGACCTGGTCGGGCGCGATATGGTGGTGCTGCGCGATGGCAAGCAGGTCACCGAGTTCGTGCCCGGTATCCTGGTCTGGGCCCTGCAGCGCCCGGTGGCGCTGGTGTTTGACGAGTACGATGCCGGCCGACCGGATGTGATGTTCGTGATCCAGCGCGTGCTGGAGTCGCAGGGTCGCTTTACCCTGCTGGACCAGAACCGGGTGATCACCCCGCACCGGCATTTTCGCCTGTTTGCCACTGCCAATACGGCGGGGCAGGGCGATGCCGGCGGTCTTTATGCCGGCACCCAGGCACTGAACCAGGCGCAGATGGACCGCTGGCACATCACGGCCGAACTCGGCTATCTGGCCCCGGAGCGTGAGCAGGAGGTACTGCACTCGCGCTTGCCAACCCTGGACCAGGAAACCCTGCGCCGCATGACCATGCTGGCCGGCTTGTGCCGCCAGTCCCATCGCCAGGGCGACCTTTCAACCCTGGTGTCGCTGCGTACCTTGATTACCTGGGGCGAGAACCTGGGTCTGGTCGAGGATGTGGCAACGGCTTTCCGGATGGCGTTTTTCAATCGCTGTGACGAGGCCGAGCGGCCGCTGGTCGCCGAAATGTTCCAGCGCTGCTTCGACCAGGAACTGGATTTGGGTGAGGCCTCGACCTCACTGTTCTGATAGCCGCCCGGCGGCGGCTGCCACGGCATCAGCCTGGGTGCGTGCCTTTGCGGCCGGTCGTCAGGTTCGGGTGGTCCCGGCGCCGTTGGCGTCGGATGCCGGTGTGCCTGACCGCGCATGGCAGGATGTTCAAGCCGCCTGGCACCGCTGGCATGAACCGCTGGCCTGGGCCGATGTGGGGTCCGATGCCTGGCCATTTGCTTGCGTGTTCGAGCGTGCGCGCGTCGAACGTCTGGCCGCAGCCGGCTGGCCCGGCATGGCAGGCAACCTGGCTGATAGCGCTCGCATTGCCCCCCGGAGTGCCGTGCTTCGACCGCTGTATCTTTGCGCGCGTTACCTGGCCGAGGGTGACCGCAGTGCGGCCGAGCGGCTGGTCGATGACTGGGTTCAGGCCCATGGGTCAGCAACATTGGGCACCCGGATTGCGCGCTGGCTGGGTAGCCGCGCAGACTCGTCTGATCTCGGCCCCGAGCAGGCGGCTGCCTTGGCCGCGCGCTTGCGCGAGCTGCTGGCAATTGATGGCTGGCGGTCTGAAGTGATGAATGATGCCGCTGCCTTTGCCGCGGCACTGGCGCCGCTGGCCAGGCGCTGCGCCGGCACCCTGGCGCTTTCGTCGGATGAACGCTCAACTGCGGGTGCCGATCAGCCCCTGCTGCCCCTGGTCTTGTCCGACGATCCCGTCGGCGAGGAACAGGAACTTGCAGCGCCGGACGACGGTCTGGCCGAGCCAGATGCGACCGTGGCCCGGGCCTATCCCGGTTACGCGGTATTCAGCCCGGCGGCCGATGAAGTCGGACCAGCCAGTCGCTGGTATAGAGAGGCCGATCGTGCGCTGCTAGATCAGCTCAATCAAATTGATCGCAGCCGAGCCCGCCGGCTGGCCCATCGTCTTCAGCGCCGGCTGGAAGCGGCCCGAGCGCGTCACTGGGCATTCGACCAGGAAGACGGTTTGATCGACAGCCGTCGCCTGGCCCGGCTGGTGGTGGCGGGCAGCGATCAGCGTGTTTTTCGGCAGGAGTTGCCTGCGCTGATGCCGTCGGCCTGCGTCAGCCTGCTGGTGGATATGTCGGGTTCGATGAGTGGTCAGCGTCGCCTCTCGGCTGCCCTGGCAATTGACCTGGCCGTGCATGTGCTGGAAATCTGTGGCGTGCACTGCGAAGTGCTGGGGTTCACGACAGTAGATGGCGCCGACAACCCGGTTGAGCGGGCCTGGCGTGCAGCCGGCGGGCCGGATAAGCCAGGTCGTTTGAACGGCATTCGCCATATCGTCTTCAAGGGGGCTCGGCAGCCCTGGCGGCGCAGTCGTCGCTATCTGGGCCTGCTGCTGCGCGAGGAATTTGGCCATGAAAATATCGACGGCGAGGCCCTGCACTGGGCAGCTCAGCGTCTGTTTGTCATGGACGCCCAGCGTCGCATCCTGATTGTCTTGTCCGACGGTGCGCCGTTTGACCAGGCCACGGCCGGCGCCAACGGGCGCGAGTATCTGTGTGCCCATTTGCGCGAGGTGATTGCCCGGTTGGAAAGCTTGCCGCTGCATCTGCTGGCTATGGGTACGGGCACTGATGTCAGTCGTTTCTATCGCCAGGCGGTGACGCTGGATCATCCCGACGCGGTGGCCGAGACGCTGTTTGACAAGCTGGGTGATTTGCTGACCTTGCCGTCTGACGAACGCGACTCGCGATGAGTGCACTGGCAGGCATCATCCACGCCGAGCCCGATCGGCCGGTGGAGAGCTCCACCGTGGACAGGCTGCGCGCGGTCATCACTCGCTACGGTCGGGATGCCCAGAACGGCTGGTCGCGGGGCGGGGCGCTGCTGATGCGCTCGTTGCTGCGCACCACGCCGGAAGATCGTCTCGACAGCCAGCCGGTGCAGTCGGCGGCCTCCGGCCGGGTGGTCGTATTCGATGGCCGGCTGGACAACCGCGAGGAGTTGGCCCGGCAGCTTAAAATCGCGACTGGCGATTTGCGGTTGCTTGCTGACAGTGCCGTCGTTGCGCACGCGCTGGATGCCTGGGGGGACCAGGCGCTGGATCGGCTGCTGGGCGATTTCGCCTTGGCCAGCTGGGAGCCGGCCAAACGCCGGCTGCTGCTGGCCCGCGATGCGGTCGGCTACAGGCCCATATTCTGGTTCCAGGGCGCAGGTTTCATTGCCTTTGGCAGCCTGCCGAAAATTCTGTTTGCCATCCCCGGCGTGCCGCGCCAGTTGCGCGAGGATGCGCTGCACGACTATCTCTGTCTGCTGCCGTTGGACAAGCAGGCAACCTTGTTTCAGGACATCTTTCGGCTGGAGCCGGGTCAGTACCTGGTACTGGAAGACGGGCGCATTGAAGTCCGACGTTACCACCGCTTCGGCGAATCCGGCCTTCTGAAGCTGGCCGATCCGCGTGAGTATGTCGACGGCCTGGCCGAGCAGATCGAGCGCTCGGTCGCGCCGCGCCTGCGGGCGCTGGGGCCGCTGGCCTGCGAGCTCAGTTCCGGGCTGGACAGCAGCACCGTGGCGGCTTTTGCTGCCCGACAGCTAGGCAACACGGACCAGCGCTTGCTGGCGCTGACGGCTGTTCTGCCCGAAGACAAGCGCGATGGGCCGGCGCCACCCGGTTTTCACCGCGATGAAGGGCCCGGCGCCTGTGCCTTGGCGGCGATGTACGCCAACATCGATCATGTACTGGTCGAAAGCAGCACGCCATCGCCGCTTCAAGGATTGCAGGAGCGAATTGAATCCACCGACCGGCCGGTTTTCAACCCCTGTAACGCTCACTGGTCCCAGGCCCTGGGGCAGGCCGCGCTGGAGGGTGGCTCGCGCACCTTGCTGAACGGCTGGCAAGGCAATCTGACAATTTCTCACGACGGCTTGCCGTGGCTGCAATACCTGTTCAGCCGCGGCCGATTTGTCGCCTGGCGCAAGATGGTTCGCTCTGTGCGGCGTCGTCACCCCTGGGTTCCCCGTCGCTGGTTTTTCGAGTTCTGCCTGGCCCCGCTGCTGCCGGCTGCCTGGTGGTCGGCCTACCAGCGTCGCCGAGGCACCGGCAAGGATCTGGCCGATTACTCGGCCGCCAGCACGGCGTTGCAGCGGCGCTTCAATACCCGCGTTCGCGCCCGCCAGCGCGGCTGGGACCTGCTGTACCGCGGTCATGCCGATGGGGTGCGCCTGCGCGTGCAGCCGCTCTACCAGGTCGAGTTTGCCGAAACCTGCCTGGCCATGAACGCCGATGGCCTGGACCCGCGCAGCCCGACCATGGATCGGCGTCTGATCGAGTACTGCCTGAGCGTTCCCGAGGCCATTTACCTGCATCAGGGCTGCCTGCAATGGCCGCTGCGCGAGTTGGCGCGCGGGCTGTTGCCGAAGGAGATTCTGAGCAGTCGCACCCGCGGCTACCAGGCCGGCGACTGGTTCGAGTCGGCAACCGCGGCCAAGGCCGATCTGGGACAGGTGCTGGAGCAGTTCCGCCGCCATGAAAGCCTGGGTGACTACCTGGATCTGGACGGCATGCAGCAGCTGCTGGACGAGTGGCCAGAAAATAACTGGCATCGCCCGGACCTGGAAAGCCGCTATCGGAACAAGCTACTCCGGGCTGTGTCGGTCGGCTCATTCGTGCGCTACGTCGAGAACGATAACCTGTAGCGAATCGGTAGCTTGCAAAGCGCCAGCCGTTCGGCTATCCTGCAAATGGACGTACGTGGAGGCGTGCGAAAAATCAAAAGGTGGAGAGTTCGCAATGAAGAAGGAATACAACACGCCGGTGGTCAACCAGTTGGGCTCGACTGCCGAGCAGACCAAGAGTGGGTCGAATACAGGTTCGGATAACGAGCAGTTTCGGCAGAGTGGCGTGGGTCTTCCGCCTGCCGAACCACGCGGTCCCCGCAGCTCCTGATCAGGCCAGCTGTCAGATAGCGAGAATTGCCACCTTCGGGTGGCAATTTTCGTTGGGGCCTGCGGTTTTTCGTGTTGACCCCTCTTGGTTTTCTCGCCCATCGCTGCTGACTGCCCGGCTTTATACTGTGACCCGTGTCGCGGTCGTCAAAAATCAAGGGAAGAAGCATGGGTTCAAAAAGCATTCAGGGCACGGAGCGCTATCGGCGCAATCCGGATCTGATCGGCGCTGCCATCGATGACGAGATGGTGATGATGAGCGTCGAGCACGGCCAGTACTACGGCCTGGGGGGCGTCGCGCCGCGCGTCTGGGAACTGATCGAAAAGCCGTGCACGCTCGATGGTTTGGTCAATGCCATCGTCAAGGAATACGAAGTCGATCAGGAGACCTGTCGCGATGACCTGGTCGGTTTCCTTGCGCAGATGGAATCTCTGGGCCTGGTCCAGCGCGACTGATTTAACGGCCGCGTACTCATGCTGACCAGGCTGAGACGGTATTTTCGCTATCCGCTGTTCGTCAAGCTCTGGTTTTTGCCGGTCTGGTTCGGACTGGGCCTTGCGCGCCTGGCTATTCTGACCCTGTCGTTCAAGCGGCTGGTGCCCGGCCTGGGTGTGTCGACAGGGGTTGCTCCCTGGCTTCCGCTGCTTGATCAGACCCAGGCGGGACGCGCCCGTCATATCGGCGAAGTGGTGCGCCTGGCCGCGCGCTATACGCCGTGGGAGTCCAACTGTTTCCCCCAGGCAGTGGTTTCCCGCCAGATGCTGGCCTGGTATCGCGTTCCCTATTGTTTGTTCTTCGGCGTCAGGCGACAGCCTGCCAACAGTGAATTCGAGGCCCACGCCTGGGTAGCCGCGGGCCCTGTGCGTGTCATCGGTGGTGCCGGCTTCAATCGTTTCACGGTGGTCGGGGTATTCGCGGCTTTCGATCCAGTGTGAGCAAGCTGAGCTCGGGCCGGGCTGCCGGACAAGCGCGGGCGTTGGGTTTGCAATCGGGCCTCGGGCGTGCAATTCTTGGTCTGACAAGCCCAGCATTTTGCGGATCTTTCGCCTGCGATAGTGGAATTTCCCGAGAATTGCTGTTAGCATCCGCTTGGAAATGTCTGACTTCCAAGGTTTTTGTAGCGATCTTGATGTCGAGTCCGGCTTGGTTTTAGTGTGTTCGAGAAGCTTTTCTCCAGGAGAGGGGTATGTTCAGCAAAATGCTTTTTCGTGATTCTTCCTCGGCCCGTCGCGGTCTTCCGGCCTTGTGTCTTGCCATTTTCTGTTCGCTGATACTCAGCGGCCCGGCCGTGGCTCAGCAGCTTCAGCAATACGAGCAATTCATTATTTCCTCAGGGGAGTGGATGCTGGCTCGGCAGTTGCCGAATGGCGCCTATCCCTACTCGGATGCGGATCCCTCAGTGTTTCCAAACGTCCAGGCGATTTCCGGTTTGGCCACGCTGTCTGCCTACCAGGCCTGCCTTGCCCTGAACGACTGTGAGGATATCGATTTCTCGGACCCGGCCATCGAAGCGCAGGATTTTCTCGATGCTGCTCTTTTGACAGGCGACTATCTCATTAATGGTGGATTCGCCAATTTCGGCACGGGTCTGCCAAACATTCGCAATTTCGATCCTTTGTTCCTGGTCAGGCTGTCGAACGTCAGCGGCGATCCGCAATACGCCGAGTTCCTTGAAGACAACTTTTGGGATCTGCTTGAAAACGGCACTTACGGCCCTACCAGCGACTGGGATATGGATGATTTCATCGCGAACATGATCGCGACTCGGGATTCCTCTGCAGCACTCAGCGGCACGGTTGCCGCTTGGGACCTGGGCTTTCTGGCTGCTGCGGCCTCGGAAGCGGGCATTACCCAATTTGACCAGGCCATCATCGACGGCACGCGCACGGCCCTTGGATTTGGTGCTGACTCCAGTGTCGTAGTTGGTGTGTCAGGTTTCGACATCATGGGGCTGGCCGGAGGCATCTGGGTGGCTGGTGTCACTGGCGCTAACGTTACACCGACAACGGGAACCTGGGCTTCAACAACAACCAACAGTCAGCTTGTGGGCATTCTGCTCGACCACCAGTCCAGCGAAGGCGCCTTTTTGCAGAGCACGGCGTCTGACAACAACCCGATCGACCCTGCCGATACCGTCAGCCAGACCACCGCTTTTGCTCTGCTGGCGCTGGCCGAATATGACAGCGAGCTTTATTTCTCGCGCATTTCGGCGGCACTCAATTCGCTCGCCAACGTCTTTCTGCAGCCCAGCGGTCGGATGAGTTACTTCCA
>SKQI01000062.1 GCA_007119095.1 Wenzhouxiangella sp.
CTCGATTAAGTCCCAAGCCGTAAGTTTCCAGAAATGGCTCCAGGTCGTCGGCGCGTGCCAGCAGATCCGCGCGAGTGTTTGCATAGGCATGTTCGACCAGGTCGGCGCGCGATGCATAGCTGAATACGTTGGTGAAGAACATTTGCTCATCACTGCGATCAGGCTCGATCAGCATCATGCCGGCGTTCGGAAAGTCTTTTTCGTATTTGGCCATTCCGACCTGCATTCGCGACTGAATCAGGGCTCGAAAAGTCTGCGACAACACGGTCGGCAAGCCACCGCGCACCATGCGGCTCTGGGCCTTGCCGTTGGACTTCACGCCGTCGGCGTCATAGGGAACCAGCGGATTGATAGCGATCAGCAGGTCTGCGCCTTCCTTGAGTGCAACCGAGGCATGCAAGGTTCTGCGCAGGGCTCCGTCGACGTAGAGACGGCCGTCGATCTCGACCGGGGGATAAAGCCCCGGCAGCGCCGCGGATGCCTGGACCGCTCGGGATACCGGCACATGGTCCAGGCCCGGTTCACCAAACCGGACCGCTTGTCCGGTGTCCAGCTCGACGGCGACGATACGCAGTTTGGCTTTCAGGTCGCGGAAATCATTACTGCGACCGTCGCGCGACAATACCTTGGCCAGGAATCGTTCGATCATGTGGTTGTCGAACAATCCGGTCGGGATCAGCCGGGCGATACCGTCCAGGCTTTCCAGTTGCGCCAGGCGGGTCGGGTGACGGATGGCCTCACTCAGGATTTCGAAAACGACGCCAGGGATGTTTTTCAGTCGATCGCCGTATTCGCGAAAGGCCGGCTTCAGGAACAGTTCCGGCTGGAAGCCGAATTCTGCGTTTGGATTATTGATGAAAATGCGGCTCATCTGCGTTGCCGTGACCTGGTTGGCCAGGCTGGCGGTCAGGAATGAGCCGGAACTGACCCCGACATAAACGTCGAGATCATGCATGTGAATGCCGTCGATCGCTTCATCCACGGCCTGCAGTGCGCCCAATTCGTAGATGGCTCCCAACGGGCCGCCGCCAGCTATGGCCAGGCCGATCTTCGGACGAGCCCGAGTCCTGTCTGGCTGAGTGGCTGGCGTAATCTTGAGCATGTTCGAATGGGTTTCCTGTTCTGTGATGGCTGTCGAACTTGTGTGGTATCGACTCCCTTATTATAGGTGAGGCTGAAGAGCTTATGCCGTGATGCGGGTCAAAACTTCAGCGAACTCTAATTTTAGCCATGGGCTTAATATGTCTGCAGAACTGAATGATATTGCACCAGATTTTTCTCTCCAGGATGCCGATGGAGAGGCCTTCACCTTGTCAGACCATCGCGGGCAGCGTCTGTTGCTGGTCTTCTATCCGGGCGATGACACGCCGGTCTGCACCCGCCAGTTGTGTGATTATCGCGACGGTATCGAGGCTTTCGCCGATCTCGATGTGAAAGTGGTCGGGATCAGTCCTGATGATGCCGAGTCCCATCGTCGCTTCCGCGAGCGCCATCAACTGCCCTTTACCCTGCTGAGTGACCCCGAGCTGGAGGCGGCTTCAAAATATGGTTGCAAGGCACTGATTGGCATGAAGCGAGGCGTTTTTCTCATCGATGAGGATGGTTGCATCCGTTATCGGCATGTCGAAGCGGTGGCCTTGTTTCGCCGGCGGCGCGAGGAGCTGATCGAAGCGATCGAGGCGCTGCAATGAGCAAGGCGGAAGCCGTTGCCCACCTCCAGGCCCAGATCGAGAGAAATCAGCGGGTGGCCGATCGCATCCGGGAGATTGAGCCGGATCTTCGCGGTCGTCTGGATACCCTGCAGCATTGGCAGCGGGCCCGCCTGGACGCGACCTATGCCGATCTTCGGAATGACCCTCGTTACCGTCCGGCCTGCGAGTTCTTTCTGGATGAACTATACGGCGGTCGCAACGTGCATGAGCGTGACCAACAACTGGGTCGAGTCGTGCCGGTGATGCGCCGCTTTTTGCCGGCTCATTTGCTGCATGCCGTTGGCGATGCCGTGCGACTACAGGCTGTCAGTCTGGAGTTTGATCTGGCGCTCGCTGAGTTACTGAGTTCTCGTTCGAGCCTGCATCAGCCCGACTACGCATGGGCATATCGGCAGCACGCAGCATGGGAGGCGCGCGCCGACCAGATTGGATTGATCCGGCAACTGGGAGAGTTGCTGGACGAAACCGTGGCGCGGCCGATGGTTCACCGACTGATACGGCTGATGCATGGCCCTGCCGTCATGGCTGGTTTTGGCGCCTTGCAGGGGTTTCTGCAACGCGGCCTCGATGCCTTTGCCCGCATGGGGCCGGCCGATCATTTTCTGGACACGATTGAAAGCCGTGAGCGCGCTGCACTGGAAGCGATGCGGGCCGGGGCCGATTGGCCATTCGAGGAATGGATCGGGCGCGGTCCGGAGGTTTGAGGATCAAGGTTCAAGGTTAAAAGAGCCGGAAGGCGGGAGGAAATTGGTGAGACGGAAGTCGAGCAGGGACTTCAGGGTCTGCTCTGCGACCCGGAAGCTGGGATGGTCCGGATTTACGACCGATGGCACGGCAATCACCTTCATGCCGGCTCGATGGGCTGCGGTAACCCCTGCCGGGGCGTCCTCAAACACCAGGCACCGTGCCGGACTTACGCCCAGGCGCCTGGCCGTGGTCAGGAATATGCCGGGATCGGGCTTGCCACGTGTTTCGTCCGTGCCGGAGTGGGTCAGGTCGAGCAGCGGCTCAAGCTCCAGCTTGGCGACAACAGCATCAATCAAGGAGTGTGGCGAGGACGACGCGATCGCGATTTTCAAACCTGCCTGGCGCAGGTCAGCGATGGTTTCATGAACGCCGGGCAGGGCAGTTCCGTTTTCCAGGATCAAACGAGTGACCTCACTGATGATGCGGCCATGCATTTCATTGAGATCGGGACCATCCCAGCCAAACTGCTGCTGCCAGTCGCGTAACACCTCGTCCAGTCTTCGTCCGGCCTGAGCCCGGCAAATATCCCTTGTCAGCGGCACGCCCAGCGGTCGAAGGCAGCTGATTTCGGCTTCCTGCCAGAGGGGTTCCGAGTCGATCAGCAGCCCGTCCATGTCAAAAATGGCGGCTGCCAGAGCATTCGTTGGCATGGTTGTTCTTGGCTCAGTCAGACTTTCCGGGTGCGTTCCGGAGCGGCAACGTGGTGTTTTCGATCAGGGATTGCAAGTCCGGCACTGGGCGGCCGCGTTGTGCATCATCAACCAGTCCCGTGGGGAGGTGAGGCGCCAGCAACCGGACGAAATCGGCGTGAAAGTTTTTCAGCAGGAAATCACGCCGCCAGCCAATCCAGGTCGTGAGTCGTGGAAACAGATGACTTGCATCGAGCACCCTGAGATCATCGTCGCTGCCGGGGATGAGCGCCATGCCCGCAACGATACCCACACCGAGCCCGGTGCGAACATAGGTCTTGATGATATCGGAATCCCTCGCTGTGAAGGCAATGCGTGGGTCCAGGCCCTGCGCGCGGAAGGTGCTCATCAACGACGATTCGGGGCGATCACTGAACAGATACGTGACTAGCGGGTAGCGGGCCAGCATTGCCAGCGTCAACGCTTCGTTGTTGCTCGCCAGCGGATGGTCACGGGGCACGATGACGACCCGATCCCAGCGATACACGGGGAACCTGATCATATCTGGAAAATGGGCTTCGCCGCCGGTGGCCATGGCAAAATCGGCCTGGCGCTCTCCGATCATCTGGGCGATTTGCTCCGAGGTTCCCTGATGCAGCTCGACGTTGATTTCGGGGAACTGCTGGCGAAAAGTGCTGATGACCGCTGGCAGCACATAGCGGGCTTGAGTTTGCGTCGTTGCCAGGCTCAGCAAGCCTCGAACTTCGCCGCGAAGCTCATCGGCGAGCGATTTGATCGCCCGTACATCGCGGAGCACCATGCGGGCCCTTTCGACGACCTTTTCGCCGGCCGGCGTCAGCGCTTCTATGCGCTTGCCCTTGCGTACAAACAGCGTCAGGCCGAGTTCTTCCTCAAGCATTCGAATCTGCTTGCTCACCCCGGGTTGTGATGTGTACAGCGCTTCGGCAGCACTGGTGATATTGAGGCCATTGTCGGCCACGGCGGCAAGAAATCTGAGTTGCTGCAGCTTCATCCTTGGATCAGCGGCTCTCGGCCGGCTCCGGTTTGAACAGGGGCCGAATCAATGCTCGCGTGGCAGAAAACAACAGCAGGGAGAGGGCGGCATAGCCGACCGCTTTAGCTGAATTTCTCAAGCGCCCGCAAGCTGGCTCAAATCGGCGCTGAGTTTAATATTGCCCGGTTCTGGCTGAAAGTCAAGGCTGCCGCGCTTCGGTCAGCCTTCGATGGGCTGCGGCATTCCCAAGGCCGGTCCCTGGAAAAGACTGGCACCGGCGGCGGCGAGGTCTTCGACCAACTCCGCCTGGCTAATGCCATCCACAAGGACCCGCGCCTGTCCCTGCAGCGCGCCCGCAAATGCGCTGATGCTGCTGTCGCCCAAAGCCGATGAGCAACGCAGGTAATCGACCTGGCTGGCGCAGTCGGCCAGCATGTCCGGCTTGTCTGCAGGCATTTGCGTGGCGCAGATCTCGATGTCACGTTTTGCCAGCTTTGATCGCACCTGCCCAAGCTGGGACGGATCGGTCAAAGCGGTGATTGGCAGTTCACAGACCAGCGCGAGATGCCGGTAGCGGGCAGCCAGCCCAAGCAGCTCGTCAACCAGGAATTCCAGGTCCTCACATTCCGCAGGGTGCACTTCCAGGAACAGCAACGACTGCATGCCGACAGACGCCGCTTGCTTCAGACAGGTTTCCCTGATGAGCTGCGCCAGACGCGCTTCTTCACCCAGATCAGAAGCCAGGCGGAACAGGGTCCCACTCTCGGCGGCTAGCTTGGGATGGGTGCTGCGGGCACGCAAGGCATGACCGAACAGGGCACCGCTGGCTGTCTGAATTGGCTCGCTGATGCCGGTAACCAGTTCATCATTGAGTAGTTCGAAGAATTCCGGGGCCTGGACTGGAAAACCGGTCGGCAATGCAGTGAATCCGATAATGGTGTCGGTTGCACGCTCTTTTCCCGAAGGCCGATGGGGCAGCATCGTCGAACCGCCGGACTCGCGCTGCTGCAGGACAAAACCATGATCGGCAAAGTGCACGGAGTCACCGGCCTGGACCGGCGTCGGATCGTTGATCCGTTGATGATTGACGAAAGTGCCGTTGGTGCTGTCGAGATCGCGGACGATTAGGCCCTGATCAGCAATCTCAAAGCGGGCGTGATGCCTGGAAATCCGGTCGAAGTCCAACTGCAGGGTACAGTCTCCGGCCCGTCCCACGGTGCAGGGCATCTGGCTGAGCCGGTGCGGCTGCAGGGAGCCTTCAGTCTCTTCAGCTGGAGCCAGGTACAAGTGTTTCTCGTCCATCATCTGCCTGCCGATTGATGTTTGGCTTGCAGTTTAGCCGGTATACGCAATGAATTCATGTGCGTTCGGTTTGCTGCTGTGCGTTGGCATATAACTCAAAGTTTGTTGACTGGGAAATTGGCCCTGCGGTAGCTTGAACACGCAACTCATCGAGACCGACTGAGGGACAGGCCCTTTGACGTCGGGGCAACCTGCGATGAACTCACCCTTTTCGGGGCGGTAGTCCATCGTAACGGTGCCAATTCCTGCGGAAGCTGACTTTTTTCAGTCAGCGACCGAGAGATGAGAGGACGCTCGTGCCCGGCGTTTATTGCCTATCTTTTTCAGCCGGGCCGCTGCAAACTCCCTCCCGGTCATGTATCGCAGAACTCGATGGGTCGGTTTTTCACTGACCAACATCGACGGAGCATGCAACATGAACCAGGCCCTGGCCATCACCGAACCGGACTGTATCCGGCCCCCGGCAACAGAACCGATCGACCAGCTTCTGGTTGACGATCACTTTCATTGGGAACTACCCGGCCAGCCCGGCCGATGCGTGCAGATCCGATTCCGGCTGCATGGGCCGGCCAAGGCGCCAGTGATTGGCGTGCTCGGCGGCATCAGCGCCAACCGCCAGGTCCAGTGCTGGTGGCGCGATCTGTACGGTAACGCACATGCATTGAACCCGAATCGGGTACGCCTGCTGAGCATGGACTGGCTGGGTCACGGCGAGCAGATCAGCACCCGCGCTCAGGCCGATGCCCTGGCCGCCGTGCTTGACCACCTTGCGCTCCCCAGGCTGGATGTTCTGATTGGTGCTTCTTACGGTGCCATGGTCGGGTTTGGCTTTGCCGAACGCTATGGACATCGGCTGGGACGGCTGCTTGCCATCAGTGGCGCCGATCGAGCTCGGCCGAGCAACGTTGCCCTGCGCCATATTCAGCGCCAAATTCTTTGTCTGGGTGCGGATGCCGGGCAGCCAGAACGTGCCGTTGCCCTGGCCCGGGCGTTGGCCATGACCACGTATCGCCCAGCCGATCAGTTCGACCAGCGCTTTGCCGCCGAGGATTCAGCGCAGATGCTGGCCGAGGTCAGTGGCTACCTCGATCACATCGGTCGCTGCTTCAGCAGCAACTTCAGCGCCGCGCAGTACAGCAGTCTGTCGAATTCTCTGGATCAGCATGAGGTGAACGCGGCCCGGATCCGGCTGCCGGTTGACCTGGTGGCAGTAGACTCGGATGGGCTGGTTACGCCCGCGCAGATCGAAGCATTGGCTGCAAACCTGCCCGGCCCGGTTCGCCTGCATCATATCCAGTCGCCATATGGGCATGACGCATTTCTCAAGGAGCCGGCGTGCTTCAATCGGCTCATTCATCGGCTCCTGGTCGAGGAGGGAATCGCATGAGCGCGCATCAACCCGCCACCGTGGCCGTGCGCGCCGGGATTGAATCCGACACCCAGTACGGTGCTGTCGTGCCGCCGATCTGCCTGTCCAGTACCTTTTCCTTTGCCGAGTTCGGCCAGCCCCGACAGCACGACTACTCGCGCTCCGGCAACCCCACCCGCGATCTGCTTGGTGATGCACTGGCGAGACTGGAGGGGGGTGTCGGTGCGATCGTAACCGCCACTGGCATGGGTGCGATCAGCACCGTGCTGCAGCTCCTAAAACCCGGTGACAAGCTGGTCGCACCGCTGGACTGCTACGGCGGCACCTTCCGCCTGTTCGATGCCTGGGCCAAGCGCGGCGCTTTCGAGCTGGTCTGGACCGACTTTCGCGATGAGCGAGAATATCGGCGCCACCTTGACGGTGCCCGCATGGTCTGGCTGGAAACGCCCAGCAATCCGCTGCTGCGGATTACCGATATTGCCCGGGTGGCCGAGCAGGCGAAAGCGCACCAGGCACTAGTCGTGGCCGACAACACCTTTCTATCCCCCGCCTTGCAGCAGCCGCTGGCGCTGGGTGCTGACATTGTGGTCCATTCAACCACCAAGTACATCAACGGCCACAGCGACGTGGTCGGCGGTGCCGTGATTGCCGGCAGCGCCGAGCTGGCTGAGCAGATTGCCTGGTGGGCCAATTGCATTGGCGTGACCGGCTCGGCGTTCGACAGCTGGCTGACCTTGCGCGGGCTGCGCACCCTGTCCGTGCGGCTGCAGGCCCACCAGGCCAACGCCGAGGCCCTGGTTCAGCGTCTGCTGGCGGCCCCGGAGGTGTCGCGGGTGCATTATCCAGGTTTGCCCGATCATTTCGGTCACCTTGTGGCTCGCCGGCAGCAATCGGGTTTTGGCGCGATGATCAGCTTCGAGCTGGCGGGCGGCGAAGCCGCGGCCAGGCGCTTTGTCGACGGCTTGCAGATTATTTCTCTGGCCGAGTCGCTGGGCGGAGTGGAAACCTTGATTGCGCATCCGCGCAGCATGACCCACGCTGCCATGTGTGTGGAAGACCAGGAGCGAGCAGGGCTGGCTCCCGGCCTGCTCCGACTGTCAGTAGGTCTTGAGGCCATCAGTGATCTGCAGCATGAGCTGGATGTCGCCCTGGCCCGTACCCGCGTCGAGAAGCGTCCAGGAGGTTATTGGCATGCCGCTGTCTGAAGCCCGTTGTCCGCGACTTGAGCCTGATCCGGGCACGGTCGTGGCCTTGCTAGGGCCTGGCCGAGTAGGTGGTGCTCTACTAAAGCGGTTTCGACATCAGTCCGATAGCCCGCGACTGGTTGCAATAGCCAATTCCTGCGAGATGTTGTTGGGCCGGAATCTGGGCGAACAGGATTGGCTCAACGATGGAGACAGTGATCGAACCGAAACCAGTCTGAATCGCATGGTCGCCTGGCTACAGCAGTTCGACGGCGCGAATGCTGTCGTCATTGATGCAACGGCCAGCCGTGAGGTGGCCCGTCATCATGCGGAGTGGCTCAAGCAAGGCTTGGCAGTGGTGACTGCCAACAAATGGGCGCTGGCTGCCGAGGAGAACTACTGGCATGCGCTCAATGATCTCTGGCAGCAAGACCGCAGCCGCTACCTGGCTTCGGCCACTGTTGGTGCCGGGCTGCCGGCTTTGCCGACGCTGCTTCGACTGCGCCAGGCAGGCGAAACAATTCATGCTGTCAGCGGTGCATTGTCGGGGACGATGACATTTCTGTGCCGCCGGGTCGGTGCTGGGATCAGCCCTTCAGAGGCACTGGCCGAAGCCATCGACGCTGGCCTGGCCGAGCCGGACCCTCGCCACGACCTGGATGGCCTGGATGTTGCTCGCAAACTGGTGATTCTGGCCCGTGCAGCGGGTTATCGGCTAAGTCTGAACGAAATTCAGGTGACCAGTTTGGTTCCGCCCAGGCTAAGGCAGGTGCCATTGCCTGAATTCCTTGCCGCTCGAGATGAGTTCGATGCCTTTTGGCAAGACTGTGTTGATCAGGCGCAAGGGCAGGGTGATCAGATCGCATTTGTTGGCCGCTTCAAGGCCAAGGAGAGAGCCCGGGCTGGACTGCAGCGCATCGACACCGATCATCCATTGTCGACCTTGGCGGGTGCTGCCAACCTGATTGAGATTCGGACGGATTGTTACCGTGCTGCGCCCTTATGGGTGGCGGGACCAGGCGCGGGTATCGAAGTCACAGCGCTGGCTTTGTGGTCAGATCTGCTTCAGTCAGCGAATGCGAGATACTCGCCCGCTGAGATCGAACAAGCCGTGGGCCGCGGTCAGTAATTGAGCAGGCGTCTGGTCGGCCGCCATATCGGGGAACTGGATGCCAAAGCGCACCGACAACTCAAGCTCCTGGTTGGCAAAACGAACTCTGGCTCCGGCTAACGCACGCCTGAGCCGGCTGACCAGATTGCGCGCCCCCGCCTTGTGGGTTC
>SKQI01000159.1 GCA_007119095.1 Wenzhouxiangella sp.
AGCCTGCGGCTGCTGGGCCTGGATCAGGACATCCTGTCTACCGAGTCGGAGGGTATGCGCCAGAGCCTGGGCGTGTACCACAAAGGCTCGGTGGTCTGGCTGGCTGATCCGATCGGCGATATCCGGGTTGAGGACTTAAGCCTTGCCGAACCAGAGTCCGCTGGGGCCGGCGAGGCCGGTCTGCTGCGCATTCCGATGGACGGCACGGTGGTCGATGTGCCGGTGGAGTCCGGGCAGGCCGTCAGCAAGGGCGAGGCGATCCTGGTGATGGAAGCGATGAAAATGGAAACCACCCTGCGCGCGGCCGTGGATGGCGTGGTCGGCGAGCTGGGACTCAAGCCCGTTGACTCGGTGCGCAAGGGCCAGACCGTGACCGTGATCGAGCCCCGCGAAGACCATGCCGACTGACGCCGAGCTGCGCCTGTCGAACCTGGCCCGCGGTGCCTGGCCGCTGCTCAAGCGCCTGCCGCAGGTGCTCAGCGGCTATCGGCTGGTCAAGAGCAGCGACCTGGACCGGCGCTATTCCATCGGCAGCATTCTCGAACACAACGCCCGGCGCCACGGCGCGCTGCCGGCACTGCGTTATCGCGGCACCGACATCAGCCATGCCGAACTCAATGCTCGGGCCAATCGCATTGCCCGTCTGCTGGCCGAGCGCGGCGTCAGCGCCGGGGCGAAGGTCGGGATTCTGCTGGACAACCGCCCGGAACTGATCCTGAGTGTGGCCGCGATTGTCAAGCTGGGTGCGGTAGCCGTGGTTCACAACAACCGCCTGCCGCCGCCCTCGCTGGCCCACTGCGTCGGCCTGGCGCCGGGCGAGCAGATGATCGTCGGCCGTGAGTGCCTGGAAACCTGGCAATCGCTGGCCGATCACTTGCCGGCCGAGCAGGCCATCGCGCCACTGGTCGTGGCCGATGACGAGGCCGGGCCGGTAGTCGATGGTGAGCTGGATTTGCTTGCCCTGGCCGACACCCAGCCCGATGACAACCTGCCGCAGACCGCCGAAGTGCGGATGGGTGATACCTGTTGTTACGTGTTCACCTCGGGCACCACGGGGCTGCCGAAGGCGGCGGTGATCCGACACATCCGCTGGATCAAGGCCATGGGTGCGTTCGGCCTGATGGCCCTGGGGCTGAAGCCGGGCCAGGTGCTTTACAACGTGCTGCCGTTCTACCACAACACCGCGCTGGCGGTCGGTTGGTCCTCGGCGGCCGCCACCGGTGCCTGCCTGGCCATAGGCCGACGCTTCTCGGCCAGCCGCTACTGGGACGAGGTGCGTGAAGTCCAGGCCGATGCCCTGGTCTATATCGGCGAACTCTGCCGCTTCCTTTACAACCAGCCGGCAACCAACAGCGATCGTGATCACCAGGCCCGGGCCATGGTCGGCAACGGCTTGCGGCCAGATATCTGGATGGACTTCAAGCGTCGCTTCGGAATCGAGCGCGTTTATGAACTGTACGGCGCCAGCGAGGCGAATATCGCGTTTTTCAATATTCTCAACCAGGATCGCACCGTTGGTTTGTGCCCGGCCGAGTACGCCCTGGTCGAATGCGACCACGACAGCGGCGAAGTTCGCAAGGGCGCAGACGATCGCCTGATCCGGGTCAAATCCGGCGGCACCGGCCTGCTGCTGGGCAAGGTCAGCAAGTCTTATCCCTACGACGGCTACACCGACGACAGGGCCAGCGAAGCGAAGCTGATTCGCAATGCCTTTGTTGACGGCGACTGCTGGTTCAACACCGGCGATCTGCTCAAGGACCTGGGCTATCGCCATGCCCGCTTTGTCGACCGGCTGGGCGATACCTACCGCTGGCGCGGCGAGAACATCGCCACCACCGAAGTCGAGGCTGCCGCGATGGCCGTCGACGGCATCGCCGAAGCGGTCGCCTACGGCATCAAGATACCCGGCGCGGAAGGCCGGGCCGGCATGCTCGCTTTCCGCCCCGAACCCGAGGCCGATATCGATCAACTCATCGAAACCATTGCCGAAGACTTCAGCAGCCACCTGGGCGAATACGCCATCCCCGTGCTGCTCAGACAGGTCGGCCACCTGGACGCCACCGGCACCTTCAAATTCGTCAAGCGCGACCTGGTCAACGAAGCCTTCGACACCAACAAAGTCAGCGACCCCCTATGGATCCGTCTCCCGAATACCAAGCACTACCAGGCCCTGACGCCTACTCTGCAGGAACAATTAACCCACTCCAAACTCGGATACTGATCAGCTACCCTCAATCCCGCAAACCGGAAACCGGAAACCGGAAACCTTGAACCTTGAACCTTGAACCTTGAACCTTGAACCTCGGACCTTAAAATGACCTACACCACCGCAACCGAACTCTTCCAGGACCTCGAAAACCGCTTCCAGTCTTCCGCCGCAGAAACCCTGGAAGCCACCTTCCAATTCCATATCACCGACATCTCCGGCGACCAGCCCGCCGACTGGCAAGTGATTGTCGACAACGGCAAGTGCCGGGTCGAGCCCGGTACCTCCGACAACCCCACGGTGACCCTGACCATTGCCGAACCCGTCTGGCTGGAGCTGGGCCGTGGCGAAAAGGGTGCCCTGTCGGCCTTTATGTCCGGCCAGATCAAGGCCGGCGGCAACGTCATGCTCGCGCAGAAGCTGGGCCCGGTGTTCGGGTTCAATCTTTGATTGCGCGGCTTTCCATCATGATCGGGCTGGCCGTGATGGCCAGCCCGCTGCTGGGCCAGCCCACCGGCGAATTGCCACAGGCCACAGGCCTGGTTGCCGACCTGCAATTGGTCGATGCTTCGCAGCTGGGCATGGACGCCTTGCTGGTGTTGGTGCTGGACGATGACCGCGGATTCTTGATTGAAGGTGAACGCAATTTGCCTGCAGGCCGAGGCATGCAGGTCACGATTGATCATTTGCCGGCCGAGCAGGGCGAGCTTGCAGTCGCCTGCCGAGTTCTGGTGACGGCCGTACCTTTGCTGATCGGTGGCGAGGAAAAGCTGCAGCCAGCGCAGCGACCTTTCACCGTGTTCCAAAACCCGTCCGACACTTGTGGCGAGCAGTAAACCCTGCTCCGGCCTTGCCACAGGACTTGAGGCCTGCTCGCGTTCGATGTATCATGCGCGGCTTCGCTTCAGATCGGGCCGTTAGCTCAATGGTAGAGCAGTAGGCTTTTAACCTATTGGTTGAAGGTTCGAGTCCTTCACGGCCCACCATCTTTTCGCATGGTTTCCCGCATTCCGGTCAGCTCACAGCAAGGTTTGCATCCGCGGCTTGAGCAGACTGTCCTGCATCACTGGCGTTCCAGTTGGCAACAGCCGATCCGGGCGCACAGCCAGCAGGCCTTTGACCAGATTGCGCCACTGGCCGAGCGTGCATCCGCCCTGGTGCTGGATGCCGGCTGTGGCGTAGGCGAATCCACCACCCATCTTGCGCGCCGGCACCCCGATGCGTTGGTTATCGGCGTCGACAAGTCAATGCACCGTCTGGCTCGAGCTAGAGATTTGCCGGACAATGCCCGCGTGGTCAGGGCTGAACTCAGTGACTTCTGGCGCCTGGCGCGTCAGGCCGGGTGGCAATTGCGGGAGCATACACTCTACTACCCGAACCCCTGGCCAAAACCGGGTCATCTGTGCCGGCGCTGGCATGGGCACCCGGTTTTCCCCGATTTGCTGGCCCTGGGGGGGCGGCTTGAGCTTCGTACGAATTTCAAGCTGTATGCGCTGGAATTCTCGCGCGCAGTGGAGTTGACGCAGAGCATGCGCGCTGAAGTGGTATCTTTCCACGCTGTCGATCCGATCAGTCCGTTCGAGAGAAAGTATTCGCTCAGCGGCCACTCACTGTATCGGGTCATCGTCAACCTTCACTAGGAGCATCACGCAATGAAACTGCAAGCCCTGGCCATGCTGGCCACCTCTGCCTTGCTCGCTGTGCCGGCTGTGGCCGACGAAAGACTGCGCCAGGTCATCGCTGATTCTGATCGGCCAGCCGAACAGGCCGAGCGCGACCAGTTCCGCAATCCATACGAAACACTGAGCTTCTTCGGCATCCGCCCCGACATGACGGTAGTCGAACTGTCACCCGGCGGCGGCTGGTACACCGAAATCCTGGGTCCCTACCTTCGTGACGAAGGGCAATTGATTGCTGCTCACTGGAATCTGGATGGTGACAATGTGCCGGATTTCTATCGCCGCATCCGTGGTCAATACGAAGAGCGCATCGCCGATACAGAGCGCTTCGGCGAGATCGAGCTGATTTCTTTCGACCCGCCGGGGCTGGTTGAGCTGGGCAGCCCGGTCAGTGCCGACCTGGTATTGACTTTCCGCAACGTCCATAGCTGGAAGCGTGCAGGCACCTTCCGCGACGTGGCGCGTGCGGCCCATGCAGTGCTCAAACCCGGTGGCGTATTCGGCGTTGTCAGTCATCGCTTGCCCGAGGATCAGGAGCAGGATCCGGAAGTACGCAGTGGTTACGTCCACCAGAGTTGGGTGGTTGGCGTTGTCGAGTCTGAAGGCTTCCGATTGGTCGAAGCGTCTGAGATCAACGCCAACCCCGCCGATACCGCAGACCATCCCAATGGCGTCTGGACATTGCTTCCCGGCTTGCGAGTCCCGGAAGGAGAAGACGAGGAGCTCTTCCGAGCCATTGGGGAAAGTGATCGCTTCACGCTGAAATTCGTCAAGCGCTGAGCGCTTGACGAATTTTGGCAACTGCAATGCAACGGGGCCCACCATCAACCAAGGGCCCCGTTCACCTTCGTTTGATTGGCCATGGCAGATACTTCGAGGCGTTAGCTTAGATCGAAAGGGTCGGCCATGAGCCAATTATGTCAACTTGTTTACGCGAGTCGAGCCAGGTTAGATTCAAATGGGGCGCGGGGCGTTGTCTCCCCGGAGGTCGCCAGAATTCTCACTCAGTCAAGACGCAACAACAAACCACTGCAGGTGGGTGGTGTCCTGTGCTTCGGGGATGATTGCTTTTTTCAGTGTCTTGAGGGCGAGAGAGACGTGGTCGAGCGTTTGTATGAGCGCATCGAGAAGGATCCGCGCCATCGGGACGTGATGCTGCTTCGCAAGGAAACAGTTCATCACCGCCAGTATCGCCTGTGGGCGATGAAATATTTCAGCGTCGAGAAGTCCATCAGGGCCTTTCTTGATGCCAAGGGTCTGGATGGGTTTGATCCCTTTGAGCTCGACGATAGGGGGATTGATGGCCTGCTTGAAATCCTGCGTGAAGAAATGGAGACGCGGATCAACCAGCCGGCAGGCAATCGGCCTCAGGAATTGCAGGGTATGGGCGCTGCCGGCGGCGTATCGCCAGCCATGCTGGGCGTTGGAGCGCTGGCCGCGGCCGTGGCCGTTGTAGCCATGATCGTGCTGGTCATTCTGTAAGCCAGACTGGCGCGTAGGGTCAACGCAGCAAGTTCAAAGGAACTGCCGCGAACAGGGTTGGCAACGGCAGTGCTTGGGGCGACAATGTCGGCCCATGAGCGATCAAAAAACACCGAGCGGGGATTTTGACAGAGTCCCCCTGAGAACCTACGCGGAACGGGCCTACCTGGACTACGCCATGTATGTGGTCCTGGATCGGGCCCTGCCTCATGTTGGCGATGGCTTGAAGCCAGTCCAGCGGCGCATAATTTATGCGATGAGCGAACTGGGCTTGTCGGCCGCCGCCAAGCACAAAAAGTCGGCCCGAACCGTGGGCGACGTCATCGGCAAGTTTCATCCCCACGGTGATTCGGCCTGTTACGAGGCCATGGTGCTGATGGCCCAGCCTTTTTCCTATCGGTATCCGCTGGTCGATGGGCAGGGCAATTTCGGCTCTCCCGATGATCCCAAGTCTTTTGCTGCGATGCGCTATACGGAATCGCGCCTGGCGCCTTATGCCAGAACCTTGCTGGCCGAGCTTGGCCAGGGTACGGCGGATTGGGTGCCGAATTTCGACGGCACATTAAAAGAGCCCAAATTGTTGCCGGCGCGCCTGCCTAACCTGCTGTTGAACGGTGGCCAGGGGATTGCTGTTGGCATGGCAACCGATATCCCGCCACATAACCTGCGGGAGGTTGTCTCTGCCTGCATTCGTCTGCTCGAGCGGCCTTCCACCAGTATTGAAGAGCTTTGCGAGCATATCCAGGGCCCCGATTTCCCGACCGGCGGAGAAATCATCAGCTCGCGCGAAGACATCATGGCCCTGTATCAAACCGGTCACGGTGCTGTACGCCAGCGCGCTATCTGGGAGCGAGAAGGTGAGGAAGTCATCATCACCGCCTTGCCGCACCAGGTGTCTCCGGCGAAAGTGCTAGAGCAGATTGCAGCGCAGATGCAGGCCAAGAAGCTGCCGTTGATAGCCGACCTGCGTGATGAGTCGGATCATGAACATCCAACCCGTCTGGTCATCGTGCCGCGCAGCAATCGGGTTGATCTGACCGCCTTGATGGACCATCTGTTTGCAACAACTGACCTGGAGCGTTCGGTCAGGGTCAATTTCAACGTCATCGGCAACGACGGCAAACCAGGCGTGCGCAACCTGCGCGAGATGCTGAAAGAGTGGCTGGCTTATCGGCGCCAGACCGTCACCAGACGGCTGGAGCATCGCCTTGACCAGGTCGTCGATCGGCTGCACATCCTTGAAGGCCTGCTGATCGCCTTCCTGAACATCGATGAGGTCATTCATATCATCCGCACCGAGGAAGAGCCGAAGCCCGTGCTGATGGAGCGGTTCGGTCTGACCGGCACTCAGGCTGAAGCCATTCTCGAGCTCAAACTGCGTCACCTGGCCAAGCTCGAAGAGTTCAAGATCCGTGGCGAGAAGGATGAGCTTGAGGCCGAACGGAAAAACCTGGAGGCCACCCTGGGTTCGGCAGCCAGACTGACCCGCCTGATTCGCGATGAACTGATGGCAGATGCCGAGCAGTATGGCGACGAACGCCGCTCGCGCCTGGTTCAGCGCGAAGCAGCCCAGGCCCTGAAGGAAACTGACCTGGTCCCATCCGAACCGGTCACCGTGATTGTCAGCGAGAACGGCTGGGTGCGAGCGGCCAAGGGCCATGAAATCAAACCCGAAGAGCTCAACTATCGGGCTGGTGACGATTTCCTCGCCGCCAGCCGTGGACGTAGCAACCAGCTAGCCTGTTTTCTCGATACCAGCGGGCGCAGCTACTCCCTGCCGGCGCATGAACTTCCCTCTGCCAGAAGCCTGGGAGAACCCTTGACCGGGCGTTTTTCACCGCCGTCCGGTGCCGCCTTTTGCAGCGTGGCGATCGGTTCGCCGGAGGAAAAGGTGTTGCTCGCATCCAGCGCCGGCTATGGTTTTGTTACCGCACTGGAGAACCTGCATACCCGCCAAAAGGCCGGCAAACAGTTGCTCAGCCTGCCTGCCGGGTCGACTGTCTTGCCGATTGCGCCGGTGGCGGATGCCGAGGAAGGTGTGCTGATTTGTGCGACCAGCGAAGGTTATCTGCTCGCCTACTACGTGGCCGAGCTACCCGAACTGGCACGCGGCAAAGGTAACAAGCTGATCAACATCCCGCCGAAGGCGCGCAAAGCGGGGGAAACCATGGTTGGCGCCATTGTGGTTGCCTCCGGCCAGGACTGCCTGGTCTGGGCTGGCCAGCGCTATTTGCGAATGTCCTGGAGTGATACCGAAAATTACTGGGGAGAGCGGGCCCAGCGTGGGCGCAAGTTGCCGCGCGGCTTCCAGAAGGTGACGCGGTTGGGGCTAGCGGATTAAGATGCCCGGTGAGCCATGAGTTTTTCGCTGGCTCTACAACAGTATCGTCAGAAACTGCGAATACGGGCGCCGCAAATGCCTCGAAATGAAACGGGGATTTCGCCGTTCAAGCAAACGACCCATCGACACCGGCCAGGAAGGAGAGTCGAATGAACAAGCATGACCATTGCCGCAGTGTCGGCGGTTTACTGGTAGTAATGATGGTTCTTCTCCTGGTCAGTGCTTGCGAAACCATGCCTACTCAGCCAGACCCGGAACCGGTGCCTGAGCCTGAACCTGAGGTTGTCGAAGTGGCAGAGCCTGAACCCTCGCCCCCGCCGGCCACGCTGCAGCAGGCGGTGGATTTTCTCGATCTCGGCAACATCGAGGCCGCGGAAGATGTGCTGGAGCGAATACTGGAGCGTTCCCCGGGCAGCCGCATTGCCCGGCGCTTTCTTGACCAGATCAGGACCGACCCCATCGAGGCCATGGGCACTGACTACACCGAGGTGGAAGTTCAGCCAGGAGAATCGCTGTCTGTGATCGCCCATCGGGAACTGGGTGATTCGCTGCAGTTCTTTGCCCTGGCCCGCTACAATGCGATCGCTGTGCCAAGGCGATTGGCGTCGGGCATGATTATCCGTATCCCGGAAGGCCTGCAAGCCGCGCCGGTGCAGGTTCCCGCTACGGATATCACTTGGGATGAGCCGGGGGTCGGAAGAGATGAAGTCCCGGTCGATGACCAGCCGGTTGACGAAGAAGCGCTGGCTCGGCAACGTCGCGCTGACGTTCTCTACGCCGAGGGACTGAATGAGCGTCAGGCCGGCAATTTATACCTGGCGATCAGCCGCTTCGAGGACGCGCTTCAGCTCGACCCGGCGCTGGTTACGGCGGCTGAGGCCGCCCAGGCCACCCGCGCCGAGCTAGTCAACACTCTGCACGAACAGGCCGTTTCAATGTATCGCGAGCAGAGGATCGCCGACGCGATTGCCAGCTGGGAAGAGGCAATCGAGCTGGATCCGGAGTTTGAACCTGCCCAGGTCAACCTGGAGCGCGCCCGGGCCGTTCAGCGCCGACTGCAGGAGCTGGATGAGTAAACCCAGCGACCGGTTATGACTCGGCAGTGATGGTCAGCAGCGGCGCATCGGCTTCCAGGGTGTCGCCGGCTGCAGCGCTGACTGTCTGCACAATGCCATTCAGCGGCGCCTTGATCGCCAGCTCCATTTTCATGGCTTCCATGACCGCCACGGTTTGGCCCTCGGTCACCTGGTCGCCCTCCTCGACGTGGATTTCCAGCACCTTGCCCGGCATTGGAGCGATGATGCGACCATCGCCAGCACCGCCGGCGCCCAGCGCCTCGAACCGGGTGTGGCGAAGCAGACGCCAGCGCTGGCCCGGCAGACAGACATCCAGCTGGAGTCCGTCTGCGCTGGCAAACAGGAACAGGTGAGCGTGCTG
>SKQI01000254.1 GCA_007119095.1 Wenzhouxiangella sp.
CGGACCGGGCTGTCGACCGGCCACTGTCGGGGCAACTGTCGGGATAGCTCGATTCGAGGCGGGTTTTTGAATACTTCATACAGGTCCAGCGCGATGACCAGCGCCAGCCCGGCACCCGCCCAAAGCCACAGGCTGCTGATGACCGCCGGTGCCCCGGCCAGGTGCAGGATGAGACCGGCCAGCAGCCAGGCGGCAAACCATTTCAGCAGGCGTGGTGCGGGCCTGATCACTGACGCGGTGCCTGCTGGGCTTCAATGACCCGTGACAGCAAATCGTCGGCACGCTGGCCTTCCATCTGCATTTCCGCGCTCAGCAAAATACGGTGGCGCAGGCAGGCGGTGGCGAAGCGTTTGACATCGTCTGGAATGACAAAGTCGCGCTGGTCCATCAAGGCGCTGGCCTGGGCGGCCCGCAGGATGGCAATGCTGGCGCGCGGGCCGGCACCGATGCTGATGCCCGGCCATTCCCGCGTGGCCCGGACTATGGCCACGGCATAGTTGGCCAGGGCCTCGTCGATGCGCACCTGTCGGGCAAGCGCGCGCAGGGCCAGGGCCTGGTCCGGATCGAGCATGGGTTTAAGGGTCTGGGCCAGGCTGACCAGGTCATCGCGCATCCCGGCCAGGTTCAGGGCGATTCGGCTTTCCTCTTCGGCTTCCGGGTAATCGATCAGGACTTTCATCAGAAAGCGGTCAAGCTGGGCTTCCGGCAGCAGGTAGGTGCCCTCGTGTTCGATCGGGTTCTGGGTGGCCAGGACCAGGAACGGATCCGGCACGGCCAGGGATTTGCCCTCGATGGTCACGCGGCGCTCCTGCATCACTTCCAGCAGGGCGGCCTGGGTCTTGGCCGGCGCGCGGTTGATTTCATCGGCCAGCAATACGTTGCAGAACACCGGTCCGCGGCGCAGGCGGAAGCGCTCGGATTTCATGTCGTACATGGCATGGCCGGTGATGTCGGCCGGCATCAGGTCCGGAGTGAACTGGATGCGGGAAAACTGTCCGCCCAGCACCGTGGCCAGGCATTGGGCGAGCAGGGTCTTGGCCAGCCCGGGCACGCCTTCGATCATCAAGTGGCCGCCGGCCAGCACGACGGCCAGGGTCTGTTCGATCACCGGAGCCTGGCCAATGACTACCTGGTTCAACGCATCGCGCAGCGCGGCAAGCTGGCTGGCTGCCTGCTCGATATCCGCCTGGCTTTGAGAATGGGGTGAATCTGTCATGGGTTGATCCTTTACAGGGCGTGCATGAGTCGTTGATGAATACGGATGAATTCCGCCAGCTGACGGTGGTGTTCCAGCGTCTTCAAATCCATGAACCAGGTGACAGTATCGGCCGCCAGGTCCGGGCATAGTCGGAGCAGGTGCTTCAGTCGCGCATCGCGATCAAGTTGAATCCAGTCGGGATAGCGCCGCAGCAATCGATCACGCTGGGCCTCACGCAGGGCCATCAGCAGATGGCGGCCGCGGTTGTGGCGCCAGTCAAAGTGGGCGCTGGCCAGCAGCTGCTCCCGGAACTGCCGGGCATGGCCGGCATCTTCTTCGATGGTCGGCCCCAAACGGACCAGTTTTGACCAGATCCAGACGGCCAGTAGCAGCGCTGCCAGGCTCCAAAGCAGGGGCGCCTGGCGCCACAGCCAACCTATCAATCCGCCGCCACCGGCGCGTTGCTGCAAGTAAACCCGACCACTGTCGCGTTCAACCAGCGCCAGCAGAATAGCGGCGTGGTCGGCATCCAGTAGCTCCCAGTTGCTCAGCCAGTCACGCCCGGACATCAGGGTGACCTGACCATTGCCATGGCGGTAGCGCGCAAAAATGACCCGGTCGCTATCGTTGAAAAAACGCTGCACTTCGGCTGGCCAGTGGTCCGCTTCCAGCGTGGCGAAGCCGCGCAGCTCGAGCTCGAAGTCTTCGCTGACCCAGCGCTGGTAGCGGTCTCTACGGGCCACATCCTCCTCATCTGCATTGTCAGCCAGGTCGCCGTCTTCGGCAGGGCCAAGCAGACAAAAGGGACAGCGGTAGATGCGATAGGGGTTGAGAGCAGCGCGCTCGCTCAAGCCGGTCGACAGCGGCGCTGCGACGAGAACATGACCACCTCGATCAAGCCAGTCTTCAAGTTGAAAAGCCTCGATTTCGCTTTGTCGGCCAAGGTCTTCGTGGACGATCAGCAGGCTGCCGGCTGCTGGCAGCAGGTCCAGGTCCTGCAGGTGGGTGAGGCTTTCGGTGTCGAACCCGTTGGCAGCTAGCCAGCGGCCGGCCATGTGAAATCGTTCAGTCGTCAAGGCTGGATTGTTGGGCCAGGGAACTGACTCGTCGACATATTCGCCGGACAGCAACCACCAAAGACCGGCACCGACCACAATCAGAACGGCTGCGCCGATCCAGATGCGTTTTCGATTGGCCGGGCTCATCGCGCCGGTCGCCCGCAGTGTTGCGCCCAGCTCTGAATCAGGGTCGCAAACTGGGTATCGCTAAGACCCTGACTGGCCCAGGCAATCTGCTGCCACGCGCCGACCAGTTGTCGCATCCAGGCCTCGGTTTCCGGCGAGGCGTTTTTCTGCTGGATGGCCTGCAATACCTCGGCCTCGGTGGCGGCACGGGCGTCTTGCTCAGGTAGCAGGGCTTTGACGGCACCGCGATAGAGCAGGCTGACCGCCAGCCGCGGGTGGCCATCATTCCAGGTCGCCAGCGCAGCAGCCGGGATATCGTCAGGCAGCAATAGCGGTCCGGGTCTGGTCTTGCGCTCGAGCCTGGGCTGGCGGGATTTTGTCGACGTGCGGGCCAGCACTGGCCTGGCCCGTCGCCAGTTCAGCAACAGCCAGATACAGCCGGCCAGAAGCAACAGCACGGCGATTCCTCGTACCAGCCAAGCCAGGGCAGAGAGGCCGGGCAACGACAAGTCCCAGTCGAAATCACGCTCAGGCGTGACCCGTACCCGGATAGTCTGGCAGTACTGGGCGTCGGGTTCGGCGAAGAGCCGGCCCAGACGTTGCCGATGCGGGTCGTCAGCCTGCTGCAGCGATTCGATATAGGTATCCCGCGTCTCGCAGTCCAGCGCCTTGCTCTCGGGTTCCTGAGCATGAATCTGGGCGCTCAGCAGACCAAGCAGAATGGCTGCCAACCAACGGTCGCGTTGGTAGCGTGAGCCGTTCATGCTGCCTGGTCCTGTTTGTGGCCGGCTGCCCGGTCAGCCAGGCGTCGCAGCGCCGGTTCCAGATCCCAGCATTCCAGCCGACAGCGTTGATTCAGGTACAGGCCGAATCCACCACCAACATAAAACGGCTCAACCAGCACGGCAGAAACCGCATAGGCCAGAATCAGCGCGGCCCAGAGTTCATCGGCAATGCCGCCTGGACCAATCCAGCCGGGCGCATTCAAGCCTTCCCAGGTTGAGGGCGGCAGCAGCCAGCCAAACAAACCGAACAGACCAATGATGAGGGTCAGCTCAAAGACCGATGCCATCAAACTCAACAGCACACCGCCGCCACCGGCGCCGTGGTTCAAAGAACGAGTTCTAGCGCGTCTGGCGCTGCCTGTGGGCCTTTCAAGCTGCCAGATCGGCAGGGTGAAGCTGCGCGCGGGGTGGAAGCGATAAAGGCTTACACTGGCCAAATGCATGCCGGTCCACCACTGTTGACGCTCGCGGATGAGCTGTCGCAGGCGGATCCTCTGACCAAGCAATTCGCGACTGAGTATGTGCAGCAATGGCCGGTCCACCGTCGGCTGGAACCACAGCAGGACCAGCAGGGCAAGGGCCGGCTGCCAGAGAAAAACAATACCAGCCAGCGCCAGGAGCGGCAGTTGAGCGAGTGCTGCGACCGTGACCAGACGCGGCCAGCTTGCCCGAGCCAGTTTCAGGCCCAGGTCAATGGCTTCCGCCGCGGGTCGGGGGCGCAGACCGATTCGTTCAGTGCTCATCGCTAGACGGCCCTGGATGGCGGCCGGCGAAAACGAAATAGGCAATAACGGCCAGCCATAGCGCGCCTCCGACGAGGTACTTGACCATGACGGGGACCGGACTGGCCGACCAGAAGGCTTCCAGCCCGGCGGCCAGCAATAGCATCACCATGACCCCGTATAGCAGACGGACGGCCTGACTGGCGCCAAGGCGCAGAGCTGCCAGACGGGAGAGCTGGCCGGGGAACAGCAGGTTCAAGCCCATGCGCGCACCGGCGACACCGGCCAGGACAATGGCGGGTAACTCCAGCGCACCGTGACCGATGACGAAGCTCCAGAAGCTTTCGTGAAAGCCTTCGAAGCTCAAATGCGCAGCGACTGCACCGATCATGACGCCATTGAAAAGCAGGATAAAACCGCTGCCAACACCAAATAGCAGGCCGCCCGCGAAGGTCCGCAGGGCCACACCAATATTGTTCATGATGTAGAAGGCGAACATGATGACATCGCCTTCTGCGCCCCATCCGCTGCCGGGTTCGCGGGAATACATCTGTTCATACTGCGCGACCATCTCCGGGCTCAGTACACGGTAGACAAACTCGGGTGTCGTGCCGATATACCAGAACAGCCAAATGATGGGGCCAAAGAACAGTAGCGAGCACAGCGCCACCAGGCGCCACTCGGCGCGCACCAGGGCGGGAAAGCCGTGGCTGAAAAACGCGGCGATCTGGCCGCCTACCGTGGTCCTGGGGCGATAGAGCAGGGCATGGCCAGCATGAATCCAGCTTTGTAGTTGCTGGATCAGGGCCAGACTGTAGCCGCGGGAAATGGCTACGGCAAGATCGTTGCAGAGGCGCCGGTACTGTTCGGGGAAATCGGCCGGCGGTGCTACGCGGCGGCGCCGCGATTGCAATTGTTTGAGCTGCGTGGCGTAGCGTTCCCAGCGGGACTCACGTTCAGCTACGAAGCGCGCCTGCTTCACTGCCGGGTTCCCTGGATCCAGCGAGCCCAGGCCGTAATCCGTTCGGCGCTGTCGGCGCCGCTATGGCCGGTCAATGGCGTCAGCAGGTTGGCCAGTTCGCCGACCCGATCCGGGTTGAGCTTCGCGCTGCGTTCGGCGAAGGAGAGCAACGTTTGCTGCTCGTTGGGGCTGAACGCCATCGGTGGTGCCTCGATTGGTCCTTCAGGCAGCTCGGAATGGCCCGTTTTGGTGGGCACGGAATAAACCACCAGAGTCCCGGCAGCCAGATCGCCCAGACGCTGGAAGCGCTGGCTGCACATCACGCTGACCAGACCGGCTGCGTAGGCAACGGGCAGAAAATCCACCTGGCGCAGCAGATTGCGAACGATCGAAGGCCCCCAGCCAACCGGCGTGCCTTGCTCATGAATGACTCGCAGGCCGAAGGCTTTCTTGCCAGGGGTTGCTCCGGCAGACAAGACTTCAAACAATACCGGGTACCACCAGTTGACCACGAACCAGGCCAGAATCAGCAAGGCGATCCCGGTCGTTCCCAGGAAACTCAGCACCGTGCCCAGCGCAATCATGATGCCTATGCGAATGATCAGGTCAATCAGCCAGGCCAGGGCGCGTGGGATGGGACCTGCCGGATGCAGCGCCAGTTCAATGCCATCCGGCGTCTCAACCGGAAAGCGAGTGTCTATGGTTGCGGTGGCGGCGAGCGAGACGGACATGCCGCTCAGTCCGGATCTTCGCCCAGAAAGATGTCGCGGTAAGCGGTGTAAACGGCAATCATCAGGATGGGATAAACCACCAGCCAGCCCAGCAACAGTGGAATGGCCCCAGCAATCAGCATGATCAGGCCAACCAACCCGTAGACGAGGAAGGCCGGAATGTTGCGCAGGCAGGCAATGAAGCTGAGCTTAACCGCTGGAATCGGCTCTACGGCGTGGAAGACCACCAGCGCCGGGGCAAACCAGATCGCCATCAAGACTGGCACGAACAGGGCCATGTAGACCAGGAAGGCGACGATGAATGCAAGCCCCAGAGACGTGCCGGGATCACCGGCAAAAATCATCATTACCGATCCGCCCATGATCAGGGCGGTCAGACCAGCCACAAGCATGACGCCCAGGGTGCCGGCCAGATACAGCAGCCCCAGCAGGGCCAGCGGCTTGAAGTGCAGGCTGAAGCCGGCAAACAAATCCTCGAACAGCAATTCACCTTGGCGGTGAACGCGATCCGATGCGATCATCCAGCCGCCGGTAAACAAGGGATAGATGGCGCTGGCAAGAAAACCGATGATGGGGATCATGCTCAGGCCAATGAATGCGCCAAACAGCACGATGAGCATGCCGATCCAAAGTCCAAAGCGCACCTTGAATAATTGCCATCCCTGACCGATCCACTTTGAGCCGTTGCCGGCGGGGCAACGCCGCGGCTCGTCAAGCATCAGGTTGGCTGCATCGGTCTCGCTGACCGGCTCGATCGCCGCCTCTGGCGGACGGTAAGGATTTTGATCGCTGTTCATGCCCCTGAAGCCCTCTCTCTGTCGGATCATTGACTGCCTGCGAAGTGTAGCGCATGCGTCACGGACGCGGTTCGCTCCGGTCCACTTGCGGTTTTGCTAAACTTAGACGAACCGAGTCATGGGGAAGGCAGTGGAGCCGCAACTTTCTCTGCATGTTTATGGAGGGTTTCTCGAGACCATTCCGGATGCAGCCCTGGTCGTTGAGCGCAGCGGGGTCATCGCCTATGCCAGTTCGCTGGCCGGGCAGTTGTTCGGGGTCAGCGCCTCGGCGTTGACCGGCATGGCCGTCCATGAGCTTGTCCCGGAAGATCGTCGCGCCAGTCATGGCGAACGCGTGGAAAGCTACTGGCGAGAGGCCCGGGTTCGCCGGATGGGGGAGTCGGATTTTTCGGCACGTCGCCCGGACGGCAGTCTGTTTGCCGCCGATATCATGCTGGCGCCGATTTCATTGGCCGAAGGTGATATGGCCCTGTGCGTGATCAGAGACTTGAGCGAACAAAAGGCGCAGGAGACCGCGCTCAAGGCCGCCCTGGCGCGCGAGCGTCGTCTTGCCCTTTCAGACCCTTTGGTCGGTGTCGCCAACAAACGCCATCTCGAGCTGGCGCTATCCCATGAAATTGAGCAGCTACGGAGACATGGGCGACCATTTACCTTGATTTATCTGGACCTGGATCAGTTCAAGCCTTTGAATGACCAGCAAGGCCATGCCGAGGGCGACAAGGTGCTCAAGGCGCTTGGCGCGTTCCTGCAGGCAAACGTTCGCAAAACCGACCTGGTTGCCCGCGTGGGCGGCGATGAGTTCGTTGTCCTGATGGTAGAAACCAACGCCAAAAGCGCCAGGCAAAGGGTTCCGGAGCTATTCGTGGCTGCGCAGTCATTTTTTCGAACCTCTTCGTGGCCGGTCACAGCGTCGGTTGGGGCCGCCGTGCTTGCCGAACCACCCGAATCTGTTGAAGATGCGCTCAGTCGTGCCGATAACTTGATGCTGATGGCCAAGCGGCAAGGTCGTGACCGCTGCCTTGCCCACTACGTTGAGTCGGAAAACAAGATCGAGTCGTGCGACACGATCAGGCCTGCGAGTTCCATGCCGGAGCGTCAATCGGTCGCCAACTAAGCCGTTCTGATGGCCGGTGGCGGAGTCACGGGCATGCAACCCGGCCCCGCTATACTTTTACATGGTTTTCAGTTTGATTGTCAGGAATGAGGAATTTAGCCGGCCTTGCCATCCGTTCCGGTCTGATGGGTATTGGGCTACTGTTCACTATGTCTGCCGATGCAGAGGTAGAGCCGGAATCCAGCCGGTTCAGCCATGATCATACCCCGCGCCTGGTCATCGGAATCACCATCGATCAGATGCGACCGGATTACTTTTACCGATTCTGGAATCATTACGGAGAGGGTGGTTTCCGACGCTTGCTCAATGACGGTTTCCTGTTTCGCAACGCCATGTACAGCTACAGCCACACGGCAACGGGCCCTGGCCACGCGGCGATTTACACCGGCACGACGCCGAGGGTCAATGGGCTGATCGGCAACCGTTGGTATGTGCCTGACCTGGAACGATCAATCAACGTCGTTGAAGTGCCGGGCAGTGATTTTGTCACTGTCGGTGGTGGTGCTGACGCTGGCCAGTATCGATCCCCGGGCAATATGCTGGTGACCACGGTCGGAGACGAATTGCACCTATACACCGGTGAGCGCTCACGCTCTGTGTCGATATCCATGAAGGATCGCTCGGCCATCCTGTCCGGCGGACACACTGGTAGCGCTTACTGGTTCGATTCGGCCACCGGCAATTTTGTCACCTCGACCTTCTACCGCGATGCCTTGCCGGAATGGCTGCAGGCTTTCAACGCCAGACGCCTGGCGCGCGAGTTCCTGCAGCGCACCTGGGAACCGGCACGCCCCATCGAAACCTACGTCGAAAGCCGGGCTGATCGCAATCCATACGAACGCCCCCTGCCGGGTACTTTCCGCGCCACCTTTCCGATTGACCTGGCTGAAATCATGCGGCAGCCCAACCACGATGCCGGCATTCTGGGGATTACCCCTTTTGGCGACGAGCTGTTGTTCGAGCTGGCCAAGGTCGCTTTGATTGAGGAGTCGCTGGGGCGGGGCGATACGCCCGACATGTTTATGCTGGGCCTGTCGGCAGCCGACATCATCGGGCATTTCTTTGGCCCGGCATCGAAGCAGATCCAGGACTACTACATCCGCCTGGATGAATACCTGGCCGATTTCCTCGAGTTTCTTGACAAGCATTATGAACGCCATGAATATCTGGTCTTCATCACCGCCGATCACGGCGCTCACTACGTCCCCCAATATCTGCATGACAAGCGCATTCCTACCGGTCACAGCAACTTCCATACCCGGTTGAACGAAACCCTTGAAGCGCAGCTTCGACAACACCTGGAGCGCCGCTTTGGGGCCGACTTGTTGCTGGCCATCAGCGGCCAGAATATCTACCTTGATCGAGTCCGAATTGACGAATTGAAGCTCGATCTGTCGATGGTTCGCCAGAAAGCTGTCAGCTTTCTCATGCGGCTGGATTTTGTCGGCGGCGCCATCAGTGCCAGCACGCTGGACCAGGCAGAGTTCACCGAGGGCGTGCGCGGTCTGATCATGCAGAATTATTTTCCGGCGCGATCCGGTGATGTCATGGTCTGGCTGACGCCTCACACCCGCGGCGATCTCGGCACCGGCTTCACCGGCCACGGCACGCCCTGGAC
>SKQI01000067.1 GCA_007119095.1 Wenzhouxiangella sp.
GTACTCATTGACACTATTTTGAATCATCGATCCTCGACATCTTCTCGCCAGCGAAGCACCCGGAAAGGGCGCCCGCGGGTATTGGTTCCGGCACTGACCGTGGCCTCGATCTGACTCCAGGCGCCGTTATCCAGCGTGGCGCGGGAGCGAATGCTAAACACACCACCGCCACCTTGCAAGCTCACCACCTGCCCATTTGGCATGATCAGGGCAGTTTGCTCAGACGGATGCAGCATCTCACGCTCGGCCACAAACGCCTGGGCGGAAGCCAGATCCATATCAGGCAACAGGGCCAGCACTTCGGCCGGGGCAAAGGCCGGGTTGATCTGCGTCGAGCGACCGTGCACCGTCAGCAAACCTTCAACCGATTGAAACAGCTCCAGGGTCATGCCCATGACCTGCTGCAGCTCGTCCACGGTCTGGAAGTTCTGGTTGGCGGGGCCGTAAGGATACCCCGCGGCCAGGTAATCGTCGATCTCAGCACCATAAAGACGCGGCAGATCGTCTTCATCTCGCCAGTCCTCGATGGCATCGGCCAGATGCCAAGCCGTCAACTCATCGACACCACGGGAGAGAAACAATTCAATCAGGGTTTCACTGTCGGCCCGATTGAGATCCAGCCGACCGGACTCATCAGTAATGCGGATCTCGACCACCGCATCGCCAAACTCGATGTAGTAAGCCCGGCCATCAGGCACCCAGCGGGTCTCCATGTCGGGATTTCGCATTTCGAACACAGCGCGATGCAGCCCGGCTTCGGCCGCGTAGCGGGCTTCGGTGACATCAAACAAAAACCGCGACTGCATGGTCTCGGTGCGCGCCAGCACGGCATAAATGCCGACCACGATGGTCAGCAGCACCAGGACCCAAAGCACGATGACCAGGGCAATGCCCTGCTGCAAGCGGGGTTGCATCATCATCGGTTTTCCCGACGCTGACGCGGCATGATCAGATCGGCTCCGGTGCGAGCTCTGCTGGCCCGACTGGCGCCAACGGCCCGGGTATCAAGCATGACTGGCGCGATCAGCTCCGGCCACACCACGCCGTTATCCAACCCCAGGTCCATGGTCAGACCAACGGCCAAGGGCAGCTGGTCGGTTTGCTCCCAGTAGTCAGCCCAGAACGGCACCAGCTCTTCGTCGTCCTCGCCAAGAAAAATGAAAGAGCCGGAGCGAATGCCCTCGATCAGCACAATACCGTCATGAGCCTCGATATCTCCGGGTTCATAGCCATTGAGCATGGCGAAATAGAACACCAGCTCATAGCCATCGCGACCGCGTTCCAGGCTGAGCTGCTGCACGTAGGAGCCGCCGAAGCTAAGGTAGCCGGGCATGGGGGCAACGAAACGAACCATGTCGCGGTCACCCATGAAACGAATCTGCATGCCGGGCTCGTCGCCCTCTTCGATGATCATTGCCTGGGCCAGGGTCAACTGGCGCCGAATGAACTGGTGGGTAACACGCAGCTGATTGGTCTGCTCGATCAGGGCCTCGCCCGTGGAAGTGGCTCGAACCGAGGCGCGAAACCCGCCGTAGGCCATCGCCATGATCATCGCCACCAGAGTAATGGCCAGCATGACCTCAACCAGGGTGAACCCGGCAATCCTGCGGGTATTGGGCGACCCAAGCCGCCGGCTTTTCATGGCAGTCATCGAGCGGCTCACTCCAGCATCATCCGCTCGCGCTCTTCCCAGTTGATATCAACGCTACGCAGGGTGGAAAAATGTGCCTCTCGCTGAGGACGCTCGCCCCAGGTAACGGTCAGGTCCAGGCGATACAGGGCAACCGGCAGATCCATCACGTCCAGACCACGTTCATCGAACACCATCTCTTCGCTGACCTCCAGCGTCCAGGAAAAACGGTCATCGAAACTCCCGGAGGTACGACCGGGTTCAAGCATGGTCTCAATGCCTGCCGGATCCAGCTTGGACTGCGCCCACAGCGCGGCCTGGGTGAAATCGCCGGCGCGACGCGTGTTGCTGAGCGAGGTCGACAGAATTTGCAGGACCACGCCGAACATCAGGGCGAAGACGGCGAAGGCCGCCATCACTTCGATCAGGGTAAATCCACCTTGCCGAGCTGGAACCGAGGCTGATCGAGACGTCATCGGCATCAGTCCACGTCCCGTTCCAGGCCTATTTCTCCGGTCAGCCAGGCAACGGTGACATGCCATTCGCGCCCGTCTCGGGTCAGCACGACGCTGCCACCGGTTGACGCTCCGTCCGGATAAAAGCGGATACCACCGGCGGCTTCCCCGGTCAGCTCGGAGCGCGCCGTATTCAAGGTAATATCCAGGCCCTCGGGAAGAACGACCGGTTCGCGGCCGGCGGCTTGCCAGGTACGCGCGTTGGCGTCAACCTGAAACACCTGCTGCTGGCGCTGGACGATGGCCTGGCCGCGGGTATGTCGCAACCCGGCCGTCAATTCGCGGGCAGCGTTGCGGATCTCGGCACCGGAAACGGAGCGGCTGACCGATACGCCAACCACCGCAAACAGCAGGCCAACAAGCACCATGACAACGATCAGCTCAACGAGGCTGAATCCGCGTTGACGGGGCATCACCCGAATATCCCCAGGCTATTCCCAGTTGGTGATCGGGCGATTATGGCCTTCACCACCCGGCTGGCCATCGGCACCGTTTGAAAACAGGTCGAAGGGTCGGTGCTGACCCGGGAAACGATACTGATAAGCATTGTCCCAGGGGTCGGTCAGGTTCGATGCATTGACATAAGGTCCGTTCCAGTTACGGGCGTTGGAAGGCCGTTCGACCAGCTCGCGCAGGTCGCGCGGCAGGCGCCCGGAATCCAGGTAAAACTCGTCAATGGCCATCGACAAACGCTGAATTTCAGCATTGGCCGCACGAACCTTGGCATCTTCACCTCGCTGGAACACATTGGGGACAACCAGGCCTGCGATCAGGCCAAGGATGACCAGAACAACCAGCAATTCAATCAGGGAAAAACCCTGGCTAGACTTCATCATTCGCATCTCTTCTTACTCCGGCCCGACCTGGCGGGCATCAAGGTTTCTTCGTTCAACTGATCAATTCATTGATACTCAGGATCGCCATCAGGACTGACATGACAATCACGCCGATGACCAGGGCCAAGCCCAGGGTCAGCGCCGGTACCAGCAGCGCCATCAGCCGATCGATGGTGATCTTGACCTCGCGGTCATAGGTATCAGCCACTTTCAGCAGCATTTCATCCAGCTTGCCGGTTTCTTCACCAACGTTGACCATTTGCAGGGCCAGACGCGGGAAATTGCCGTTCTGGGCCAGGGCTCGCGCCAGCGGCGCCCCGGTCTTGACCTGCTTGGCGGCTTCGGCAACATCGTCGCCAAGCACCGTATTGGTCATGACATTCTTGGCGATGGAAAGTGCCGACAAAAGTGGCACCCCGTTGACCAGCAGGGTACCGGTGGTGCGGCTCAGGCGCGCGGTTTCTATCTTGGCTATGACATCGCCCAGACCCTTGGTAGCCAAAAAGCGGGCGTCCCATACCCGGCGACTGGCCGGCCTCGCCAACTGCATTCGAAACCAGATCACGACCACGGCGGTCACGCCGATAATGGCCCACCAGAAGTCCTTCAGGATATCGCCAATGCCAACCACGATTCGGGTCAGCAACGGCAGATCACCGCCAAAGTCCTCGAACATCGGGGTAAATTGGGGAATCACGTACACCATCAGCAGGATCAGCGAAGCAATTGCCAGCACCACCAGCAACGCCGGGTAGATCATGGCCGAGACGACGCCGTCTTTCAGCTCTTTGGCCCGCTCCAGGTAATCGGCCATCCTGGACAGGGTCTGGTCCAGCGATCCGCCAATTTCACCAGCCCGCACCATATTGATATAGAAGCGCGAAAACACGCCATGCCGTGCTTCCAGGCCTTCCGACAGCGATCCACCCTCGCGCACATGATTCCGAACTTTCTCGACCAGGTCCTTTACCCGGTCATTCTCGGCCAGCTCAGTCAGGATGCCCAGCGAGCGATCCAGCGGCAGGCCGGCACTGAGCAGGGTCGACAGCTGCTGGGTGATATCACCAACCTCGCGCTGGCTCAAGCCCCGCTTGCCGCGAAACAAGGTTTCAATGCGAAAGCCGGACCCCACCTCGCGCGCAGAAACCGGGATATTTCCGCCCTCTTGCAGGCGGGCGATGACCAGCTCTGAGCTGGGTGCTTCCATTTCCCCGGTCAGCGTTTCGCCACTTGGAGCCACGGCCTTGTATTCGAAAATTGGCATCGCTGGTACTCGCTCAGCCTTCCTGCGTCACGCGCAGCACTTCTTCGGCCGACGTTTCGCCCTGCAGCGCCTTGATTAGCCCATCCTCATACATGGTGCGCATGCCCTGGCTGCGGGCAAACTGCTCGATTTCCCCCGAGGTGGCATGCTTCATGACCATGCGACGGATATCTTCAGTCAGGATCAGGATCTCGTGGATACCTGTTCGACCGCGATAGCCAGTCGGGCAAGTCTCGGAACTGCCGGGGTGATACATGACGATGGGATCGGCATCGGTCAGCTTGTTGAGCCCGAGTTCCTCGACCACCTCGGGCAATACCTCGTAGGGCTCGCGGCTGTCCGGATCCAGTCTGCGCACCAGGCGCTGGGCCATGATGGCATTGACCGTCGATGTCAGCAGATAGTCTTCCACGCCCATATCAAGCATTCGGGTGATCCCGCCGGCGGCGTCATTGGTATGCAGGGTTGAAAGCACCAGGTGACCGGTCAAGGCGGACTGGATGGCGATCTTGGCAGTTTCCAGGTCTCGCATTTCCCCAATCATGATCACGTCCGGGTCCTGGCGGACGATGGAACGAAGCGCACCGGCAAAGTCCAGCCCGATGGCCGGCTTGGCCTGAATCTGGTTGATGCCTTCGATCTGGTATTCGATCGGATCTTCAACGGTAATGATCTTGCGCTCGGGCGTGTTGAGCTGACTGAGGGCGGTGTAGAGCGTGGTGGTCTTGCCCGAGCCGGTTGGGCCGGTCACCAGGATGATGCCGTGCGGCATTTCCAGGGCCTTGATAAAGGTCTTGCGCGAAGCCTCGGCAAAACCAAGACTGGAAAAGTCCAGCACAACCGCCTCGCGGTCGAGAATTCGCATGACCACGCTTTCGCCATGAGCGGTGGGCACCGTGGACACACGCAGATCGAGTTCCTTGCCACCGACCCGATGCATGATCCGCCCGTCCTGCGGCAGGCGCCGCTCGGCGATATTGAGCTTGGCCATGATCTTGACGCGCGAAATCACGGCTGCGGTGGAACGCGACGGTGGTGCCTCGACTTCCTGAAGCACGCCGTCAATGCGGTAGCGCACCTTCAAACGATTTTCGAATGGCTCGATATGGATATCGGACGCGCGCGACTCGACGGCGCGCTGCAGAATCAGGTTGACCAGGCGAATGACCGGCGCTTCGGACGCCAGGTCGCGCAGGTGCTCGACATCTTCCTCATCTTCGCCGCCACCTTCAGAGCCCAGCGTTTCGGCGATCTGGCCCATGGCGCTCTTGCCGCCGCCGAAGTAGCGCTCGATGACATTGTCGATTTCCGAGGTAACACCGACCCGTGGCACGACCTTGCGACTGCAGGCCATGGACAAGGCCTTGAGCGCGAAGCGATCATGCGGATCAGCCATGACGACCTCGATCTCATCATCACTGATGCGGATCGGCACCAGGTGCTGCTGCTTCATGTAGCGGACGGAAATGTCCTGCACCTGGGGCGCGTCCTCGGGGTAATCCTTGTCGCTGACCAGGGCAATATCAAGCAGCTCGGATTGGGCGCGGGCAAGATCCCGCTCGGAAACCAGCCCCAGCCTGACCAGCAGGGTGAGCAGATTGCCGCCATGTTGTTCGCGATAGGCCCGTGCGCGATTGAGATCTTCCTCGCGCAGACGACCCTGCTCGACCATCAGCCGGCAGAGTTCATTGGCCTGATCTTCCAGATGATCGCCGATACTGGGCAGCAGATCGGAATCATCGGTAGCGCTATTGACTTGGGTTTCCATGGCTCAATTCGGTTATGGCGGCGACCGGGGCACTGTCGACCGCGTGAAAAAGATCACGTTTTAATGACCACTCGTAAACCTCACGGTTCAACGCTTGCGGTGCCTCAGCACTTCGCGTTCGATGAAATCACGGTTCATCAGTATCCATGTAGCCACCGGAATGACCGCTGGAAACATCAGATACCCCAACTGATAACACAAGGCTATGACGTTCAGAGAAATGCCCTGCTCTCGAACCGCCGCCCCGACTTCCGGACCGAACAAAAACGCCAGGTCGCGCCAGGCCTCCCAGAAACTGCCCCAGGCGGCAACCACGGTGACAACGGCAAAACCAATCGCCATCTGCAGCAAACGTCGCTTGATCGACAAGGGTGTGGCCATGATCAGGCCGAACAGCAAGGCCATGCCCCAGGCATAGATCATGGGATTGATCGCCCAGGTCAGCGGCATCATCCGCCCATCTTCGGGATTGCGAACCTGAATCGGGCTCTGCATTTCAAAGATGAAACCGTCCTGAAAAACCTGGGCGAACAATTCCGGGAAAAGACCGGTCAGCAAGGCCTCGACAATCAGCCGTGTCGGCAGCATCAGCAGTGCCGCGGCAAAAAACCACAAAAAGAAGCCCAGCGGCAGGTAAAGCAGCGCCAGCAGGAACATCTCCTTGATGGCACTGGTCTTTTCGCGACGGGACGCTTCTTCCGGCGCGTCGACTGGGTCTTGCGGCTGCTTCTGATCGTCGCTCATCGCTTAAGTCCTTTAATCGAGCCAGGCGCGGGCGTTCTGGAACAAGCGCATCCAGGGCGACTGATCCCCCCATTCGGCCGGTGCCCAGGAGAAATTGACAGATCGCAGCAAACGTTCGGGATGCGGCATCAGAATGGTAACCCGGCCATCCTCATTACACAGACCGGTGATACCGAGCGGCGAGCCGTTCGGGTTATCCGGGTAATGCTCGGCAGGATTGCCGTGGCCATCGACATAACGAACGCAAACCTGGGCCTGTTCAAAGCCCTGGTCGGCAAACTCAGCCCGCCCCTCGCCGTGCGCGGTAACCACGGGCAGGCGCGAACCGGCCATCCCGGCAAACAGCACGGAAGATGACGGAACAATCTCGACCATGCTCAAGCGCGCTTCAAACTGTCGTGAGCGATTGTTGGTGAAGCGCGGCCAGTGGCGAGTGCCGGGGATGATTTCTTTCAATGCCGAGAGCATCTGGCAGCCATTGCAAACGCCCAGGGCAAAGCGGCTCTGATCAGCGAAAAAGGCCTGGAATTGCTCGGCCAGCCGGGCATTGAACAGAATGGAACGCGCCCAGCCCTGACCGGCGCCAAGCACGTCGCCAAAGGAAAAGCCGCCGCACGCTGCCAGGCCGTGAAAATCGCCTAAAACCACACGGCCTTCATCAAGATCGCTCATGTGCACATCAACGGCCTCGAAGCCGGCAGCCATGAAGGCGCGCGCCATTTCGCGCTGGCCGTTAACGCCCTGCTCGCGCAGGATGGCAACCCGCGGCTTCGCCCCGGCATTGAAAGCCGGGGCTCTAGCCATGTCAAAACTGACCGAGGGCACAAGCCCTGGGCGTTGCCAGTCGCCGAGCGCGGCATGCTCCTCGTCAGCGCATGCCGGGTGATCGCGCAAGCGCTGCATGCGCCAGGAGGTTTCCGACCAGGCCTGGGCGAGATCGCCCATGGCACGATTGATGCGCTGCTGGCCAGCGGCGCTGACCACGAAGCGATCGTGGCTACCTGGCCTGCCGACAGGAGTGACGCTCAGCGAACCATCGACGTCGGCATAACGCCGGCGAACCTCGGCAACATCCGCCGTCGCCACCTGGATCAGCAGCCCGATTTCCTCGCAGGCAAGCCAGCCCAGCAGGTCCTCTCCGGGCAAGTCCAGCTCCAGGCCGCAGTGACCGGCCAGCGCCATTTCCAGCGCGGCGACCAGCAGGCCGCCGTCGGAGCGATCATGAATGGCGAGCAATTTATCCTCGGCCAGCAGGCGCTGTGTCGCCTCGAACAGGGCCCGCAGACTGTCCGGCCGATCGACGTCGGGCACCTCACCCAGGTCACGACCCAATACCTGGGCCAGGGCCGAGCTTCCCAGCCGGCGCGGTCCCAGTTCGATCAGCAGCAGCGTGCTGTCTGCCACTGCTGTAATGAGCATGGGGGTGAGATGCCTGCGCACATCAGGCACGGGGGCAAAGCCGGACACAATCAGGGATACCGGTGCCAGCATCCGATGTTCATGGCCATCCTCCTCCCAAACTGTCTGCATGGACAGCGAATCTTTTCCTACCGGTATCGACAGATTGAGCGACTTGCAAAACGCGGATACGGATTCGACCGCCGCACGCAGCGCTGCATCCTGCCCCGGCGCTCCGGCTGCCGCCATCCAGTTGGCCGACAGCTTGATGCTATCCATCCCGGCCAGCTGCACGCCTGCCAGGTTGGTCAAGACCTCGCCGACCGCAACCCGTGAGGCCGCCGCAGCGTCATGAATTGCCAGCGGCGTGCGCTCACCCATGGCCATGGCCGTGCCGCTGTCATGTTCGTAGTCAGTCAGGGTGATGGCGCAGTCGGCCACCGGCACCTGCCAGGGTCCGACCATCTGATCGCGCACCGACAGGCCACCGACACTGCGATCGCCAATAGTGATGAGAAACTGCTTGCTGGCCACCGTCGGCAGCGCCAGCAGCAGGTCCAGCGCCTGGTCGGGATCAACCCCATCGAGGCCGCGGTTGGCCACAGGCACAACCAGCGTGTCTGCCTGCCGATGCATGCTGGGCGGCCGGCCCAGCAAGATCCCCAGATCCATATCGACAACCCGCTGATTGTCCAGCGAGTCAATCAGCACCAGGCGCTGCTCGGCGGTCGCCGCACCAAGATCACCGAACGGACAGCGCTCCCGCTCACACAAGGCCGCAAACTGCGCCATGTCAGCCGGTGCGATCGCCATGACGTAACGCTCCTGGGCCTCGTTGCACCAGA
>SKQI01000074.1 GCA_007119095.1 Wenzhouxiangella sp.
CTCCATGGCATGATCCAGCTCTGGCGCAAGCTGGCCGGATTCACGCAGCTCCACGGGCAATTCCAGCCACATTTCGCGCAAGCGGTCGAGTCGCTCTCGACCAATCACTGGCACTTGCAGCATCGGCTGGCCCGCATCGCGGAACTGACGAATGCGATCACGGTTGATGATCCCGGCTTCGCCGCTGACCAGACCTCTAATGCGGTCATCGTGGCGCAGCACTCGCGGGTAATGCAATTCCAGCATGCGCCGCAACAAGGCTGAATACTCGGTGATATCCGCCATTGCCAGGCCTACCGGATCATTGGCACTGGGCAGCATGGGATTGAGCAGGCGGCCAGCCAGCTGTCGCTCTCGACGACTGGCCAGACTGGCCATCTCGGCCTCAACGGCCAGTGCCAGCTCGTTGCCATCGCGTTGTTCCAGCACTTCGACCCGATCCCCCGTCACGAACCAGTCTCGCCACTCGGCCCCACGGTCCCAGTTGGCCAACAGTTGGGCCTCGGCGGTTGTCGGCAGATTGACGAAATAGGTCAGGCGATTCGGTACCAGCGCCATCCGCCCGGGCGGCAGCTCACTGGCGATGGACTCGCCGGCCAACCCATGGGGGCATGGCAGGTCCAGCAGTTCAGGGTCGGCTCCGGCGAACAGGTAATGGCGAGGCTCGCTGGCTACCAGGCGCTGGCGAAACACCACTTCAGGCTCATCGTCGCGGACAAACCTGCCGATCAACTCGAACGAAAGGTGGCCGTGGTAATTGGCGACCCGCTCATCCCCCGCCCGGGCCGGGCGTTGCTCGCGCTGCACCCAACCGACATTGCCGTAGCATAACTGCAGGCCTCCCATGCCCAGTTGATCAGCCAGCAGGAAGGCATTGGGAAAGCGTCCCAGCAGGGCGCGGCTAACCGACAGCTCGGCACGGGCACCGCACGTGTCCATTTCAGGACAAGCCTGCACGGTCAGACCCTCAGGTCGATAGGCCGTCACCTGACTGGCGGGGCGATCCAGGTCCAGATCCGCGCCCGGCCGGGTCACTTCGTCGAAGAATTGCGTTTGTGCTTCCTGCATCACGGTGGCCAGGACCCCGTGGGCACGCTCCATTCTGTCGAGCAGGCGCAACACCGGGTCACGGCGCTGGCCTCCCATGCCAGTCATGCAGTCAATCCAGCTCGCTCTACTTGCCAGGCCGTCGTCAAGCACTGCAGCGATGGCATCGGTCGCATCGCGCCAGCGCGACGTTCCGAAAAAGATCGGCCGCTGCGGCACCCAGTGGGACAGATACTGGGTAAGAATCGACCACTCCAGGGTGTTCAGCCACTCCGATTCGGCACATCCAATCTGCAGGCGCCAATCAAGGTGGCCATCCAGGTAGCGGGCGCGCTGCCAGCTGACAAGGCCAGTCTCGCGGCGCAGAAATTCAGCCGCAAACGGACCGTTGCCGCCAACCAGCTCTTCGCGATCCAGTTCAGAGACCATGACCGTGGTCAGGCGCTCAAGGCAATCATCAAATACCTCTCGCGGCACCGGGCCGACCAGGCCAGGATCCAGGCTGCACTCATCCAGCACGCGACGGATGTCTTCGCGCACCGGTTGCTCGAGGTAAAATCCAATGTCCGAGGCGAACAACACTTTCCGAGCGTAGGCGTCCGAAAGCTCGGCAATAGCCGCCATGCGATCGGCACCAGGAACCGCCAGGTAACCCGCCGCATCCTGCATCTGAGCCAGCACAACCGGCAGATCCGCATCGATCTGCCGCAGCGCCGGCAAGGACTCCTCGACCCACTCCACCAGGTCATCCTGAAAGCGAGCGGCCAGATCCACGGCTTCTTCCGCCGCGGCCAATCGAACCAGGCCCTCAAGATAAAGCCAGACAGCGGCCAGGCCAAGCTCACGCTCTCTTGCCAGACGCGCTTCGTCGAACAGAATCTCGGCCAAGCGCAGCTGATGTGCACCGTCATCAGCCTGCGCGTCCAGGCCTCGCACCCGGTCTGCCTGCAGGCGAGCGTGGTCCAGCCAATGCGCCGGGCCGGCCTGGTCCAAGTCAGCCAGCAGCGGTTGCCAGAATCCGGCAATCGCCGATAGTGGATCAGCGTCATTGTCATCCAGCGGCTCGACCTGGTCGGCCAAACGCTGCCAGACACGCTCGGCATCCACTGCGGCCGACCAGTACAGCCGAGCCAGGCGCCCGGCCTGCTGATCGTCGCCGAGCAACGCAGGAGCAACATCGAAGCCCAGCGGCCGCAAGCGAGGGCGTTCTCCCGGCAAGGTACGCTCGCGGACCTGCACCAACCAACCAAACAGGCCATCGGCCATCGGCGCCCATTCCGGCGGCACGCGCACCGCTGCGCGCTCCAGGGTCAGCAGGCGCGAATCCACCGCCGCGCGCCACTGGCCGGGGTCCACTTCACCACTATCCAGCCAAAGCTGCAAGGCCAGCGTGCGCCGGCGCGCCTCGGCCGCCGTCGCCGGGTGCCAGTGCAAGGCCAGAATGTCGGACTGTTCATCAGCCGCGCTATCCGACGCCCAGGGCAGAAGCACCAGCAGCGCACCCAGGGTTACAGTCAAGGAGAACATTCTCATGCCCGCTATACTACTCGCCAACTCCCCCGGCGCGCAGCACCATGAAAAAACTGAACGTCCTGACCACCGGCGGCACCATCGACAAAATCTATTACGATGACAAATCCGACTACCAGATCGGTGAGCCGGAAATCGGGCGCATTCTGCGTGCCATGAATGTCGCCTTCGAGTGGGAAATTCGTGCCTTGCTGCGAAAGGACTCCTTGCACCTCAACGACAACGATCGGGTTCTGATCCGCCAGGCCATTCTGGCCAGTGACGACACCCACTACCTGATCACCCACGGCACTGACACCATGGTTGAAACCGCAGCCGCCCTTGGCGACATCGGCGAGCGCGTGATCGTCATGACCGGCGCGCTCAACCCGGCGCGCTTTATTGACTCCGATGCCGTTTTCAACATCGGTTGCGCCGTTGGCGCCGTTCAGTGCTTGCCCCCCGGCATCTGGATCGCCATGAACGGTCGCATCTGGGACCCGACAAAAGTCAGAAAGAACCGCGAAGCCAACCGCTTTGAAGCGATTCATTAGCCGTCCGGCGGCTCCTGAAAGCGATCACTGAAGACCGGGTCACCCATGTCGGCCATGGAAACGCCCTCGACAGTGATATTGTCGAAGCGGTTATTGCCGCTGGTGTTGCCGGCAGCTTCTCCGGTAAACAGGATCTTGAGCAGCAGGTCGGGGTTGTCGTTCACCGCTTCGTATGATGACAAATTGAACGTTTTTGCCAGATAGCCATCATCATCCAGTGCTGCAATGAGATAGGTTTCGCCCAAAGCGACCCAGGTCTCACCCTGATCAATGGAAAAATGGAATGACTGTTCCTGCGCGCCATTGTTGGTCCGGGTTGTAGCGAAGGAAACCACTATGTCGCGATATCCAGTCGTTGGCACCGCTATCCTCAGCTTGTTTTCATCGGATGGATTCCTCACCCTCAGCACGTTGCCGGCATCCGGCATCTGATCCAACCGCAAGTTGAAGTTACTGACCGGGTTGCTGTTGTTATGGCTACGCCGATCCATTACGCCGGCTGGGGTTTCAGGCGCAAGACCGGGATAGGTGATGGACGCCGTCCCGACCATGGAGAAATCAGCAACCACAGTATCGAGATCGCCATCGTCCAGATCATTGAAGTGCCAATAGTGAATCAGCATATCCGGCGCGGGCAAAGTAAAAACGGCCGTGTATGCCAGGCTCTCTGCCGGCATGCTGAAGCCAACTTCAGGTTGATCGTAGACTAACTGACCGGCCTCATCTACCCAGCTGTGGAAGGCAAAGCCCGGCTCGATAATCGCGTTGATAACAACTTGCTCACCTTCCGCAAACTGCCCGGCACCGCTGACGGTCCCGGCCCCCTGCACGTTTTTCCCAAGCGACAGCGCATAGGTTCGCTGCAGGACATTAAACGTTTCACTGGCACCGTCTGTCAATGTGTCTGCCGTCGCCGCTAGCGACACAGCCTGATCTGGTTGGCTGTAAACAACCTGCTCGATGATCACTGAGTGATCACCCGCCGGAATCGTCCCGCTCACCGTACCGGACAGCTCCCCCTGCCCCGACAGCACCGCCAGGCTCACCTCGGTGTCGAGATCGACAATGGCGGGAGCACCGTCTTCGTCCTGAGACTGAATTGCCACGAAGAAGGATTCCCCGGCAAAGACGGGCTCGTTGTCATTGACCGTAACAAATACGAGCTGTGCTGGGTCATCCCCTTCGATCGCCATTCCCTTCAACGTGATGTTGTCGAACCGGTTATTGCCACTGTCTCCGGTCGTATTGCCTTCGAAATCAATCCGGATTCTGAAGTCGGGATTATTGGCTACGCCCTCGATGCCGGCAAAATCCAGATTGATCGGGTAATAGACTTGCGCTTCTTCCAGATCGAAGGTGACGATCGGCAGCCCTTCCTGGATGAAATTGGTGCCATCAATACTGTATGAAAGCACGTTGCTGAGCATGCCGTTATTGGTTCGTTCTACGGCATAGGTGAAGTTGATCTGCTCATAGCCGGTAGTCGGCACATCGAAAATCAGAGACCTGCCCTCGGAAGGGTTTCTGACCCTGGCGCTCTTGCCAGGCGGCTCGCCAAGATGCAGATTCAGATCCGAGCCGGTGTCGTTGGCATCAATATCCCGTGGGCCAGCGCCGGTATAGGTCATTGAGCCCGTGGAAAAGGGGATGAGGCTGTAGTCAGCGTCGATGGTTACAACATCCTCAGGCGTCTCCAGATCGTTGAAATGCCAGTAGTACAGCAGCTCTCCATCCGTGGCCGGTGGGTTGAAGTGGGCGGTCACCGAGGTGGCCTGGGTAATGGCCAGGGCGAGCGTTGGATCAGTCAGCGTTGGCGGAACCACGGCACCATCAACTTCCCAGTGACTGAAGGTATAACCCCAGTCTGGCTGTGCCTGCAAGCGGGTTTCAATATTGCCAAACACCTGCGCACTGAACGGGTAGGAAGACAAGGATTCAGAGTTCATCCTGATCGTGCCGCCGCTTTCCGGGACGACATTGAACTCCGTTGCAAACGGGCCGCTAAGATCGTAGCAGCTGGCCATACCGCTATTCATCAAATAGTCATGTCGGTCATTGATGAAATCCCTGATCGCCTGAACGTTACTCTGCCAGGTTCCGAGATTCCCACCCCAGCGAGCGATGTGCCTCGGCATCTCAGGCGCAATGTCATCAATCATGCTGTCGAGTAACGCAATAGCATTGTCGGCCGACAAGTGGGTGTTCAGAAGGTCCACATAGCGGGTGACATATTGCCGACGCACCTCAGGATTCTCCTCGATCAGCTTCCGGAGGATGTCCGTATGACCATCACCTACCGTGAGGTTCTCAGCCTGACAAGGTGGTGCGGTGTGGCTGGCATTGGGCAGACCCGTGTAATTGATAAAGTGACCGAATGCGGCCTCCATATCCCAGAGTATGTATCGCCATTGCCGGGCCGAGGCCGACGGGTCCAGGCCACGCCACCAGCCTGTGTTGTAGTTGAGCCAGTCGCGAGAAACCACCCATGAGTTGATCACGAAATAGTCGATGAGACTGCCGATGTTCAGCTGGCTCCTGACATACTCAAAACTGAACGGATCGCCCATATTATTGTTGAGCACATATTGTCTCAAACTACTCCAGTCACTGATTGCAGGCTGGTTACCAAAATGGGCAGAGGTTCCCTGCCAGGTCTTCAGAAACTGGAGATAAACATCACTTTCTCGATACTTGTAGTCCTGTCCGTAATAGAAATTCGTGAAGTTGTTGTCGTCAACTCTTTCTCTCAGATCATAAACACCCCAGTACTGCCCATTGACGAAAACCAGCACATTGGTTGAACTCCTCTCATCAAGATCAAGACCGGCCACTTGTGACAGGTGCTGGATGTAGGAATCCCGGATATGCGCGCCGCCTGACTCGAAAGGATAGTTGTCATTGGCTGCCGCCTTGACCATCAGACGCCTGAAACGTGTGCGGTCGGACGTTTCAAAGAACTTGTATTCCAGCCTGCGCTGATAGCCGTAGTCATCACGGGAGATAAAATCCACGCCGCGCTGAGGGTAATTCCAGGAGTCATTTCCATGCTTGTTGAAGTCACCGAAATTACCATCGATGAAACGACCATCGGATTCGAAATACTCGAAGTGTCCAAGCGGTCTAAGGGAAGCATCTCCCCCAAACAGATTCAGCATGTCCTGATCACCGGCAAATGAAAAAACCGGCAGGGTAATATCCTCATTGATCAGATAGGTTCCAGTTTCAATCAAGCTAGGCAGAAACGCATTTTCATTGCTGAACGTTCTTGCCCTAACAACCGTGGTCTGGTCCAGAACAACAGGCGTAGTGTAAAGCGATGAACTGGGGGTTGGCGTCGATCCGTCAGTGGTGAACCTGATCTGCTCATCACTACCAGCAGCGCTCATCTCCAGAGTGACGCTGCCCTGATAGGATCCTGCCTCGATGCTGAACTCGGGCCGGGATGCATAGGTGACAAAAGCGTCAGCGTTCGAGTTTCCTGGCGAGGGAGAGGCGAACACACCCCACTCATCCGCCCCGTCATGCACCCGACCATAAGAGTGGTTGACCTGGGTGACATGCATGTCATGAAGCTCGAGAATGTTTCCATCCGGGTCGGAAAAGACGATCTGATCAGGTCGGAGCTGAGTCAGCTTGAAATTGGCGTGCTGAACCATCCCCGATGATATATCGCGCCCCGAGGCAAATACGATCAGGTGACCGCCCGGAGGAATGGTGCCGCTGGTTATCTGCCACTGGGTCGGATTATCTGCATCGTTACTCAGGTGATAGCCTGTCAGATCGAAGAAGAAATCGGGGTCGGTATTGTGAAGCTCTATCCAGTCTTCTGTTCTGCCGAAACTATCCTGGAAACTGCGATTGGAGGCGGAGTATTCATTGACGGTTACAGGACCATCGCCAAAGGCCGTTGTCCCATAGGTAACCGATACCTTCCGCCTGCTTAAGTAATTGAAGGTGGCGTTGCATCCGGCACCGCCCCAGGTTCTGGAGGAATGAAAGGTATATGTCACCTCACCATCCGAAGTCACATTGCCAATCTCGGACAAGTCAACCGTGTAAGTCTGAACACCTGGTGAATTGCCCAACCCGGAAAAGACTGACGTCTGACCCGCCGGCCCAGAGACAAAACTTCTCTGGTCGGCTCGCCATCCATCTCCCGCAGCGGTGAAATCGTATTCAATGTCAGTCCACAGTACCGTTTCACCCTCCGGCACGTTCACCGTCAGGGTGGACTGCTGAAAATTTGGGGAATAGCAGGAATTGACCAGGTCGTCGTTTTCAATGACGATCAGCGATCTAACCGAAACGGGATACTGCCGATCAGGGCTCAACAGCCAGACAGCCGATAGCTCGATTGCTATTGTGTAGGTCGATTCGGCAACCCTCTGAAAAGACAGTCCAGCGTGGTAAGGCTTGTGGAGATGCCGGGTCTTGAGTTCGACCGGAGCCTGATCGGTAACAAGCGGCGCCTCAATGGTAAACGCCACATGGCCACGGTCATCACGCACCACCAGCCTATTGGATGCCTCTTCACCATTAGGCTCGCCTTCAAGCACAAACCCTGCCGGCAACTCGAGCTCCTGTTCGAGAGCAAGACCCTCGAAAGGCGCAAACAGGATCTCTTGTGCATGCAGCACATAATGGTTAAGCAACGCGCCATGGGAAAAGCGTCGTTCGATGTCAACGCCGTCGAAGCCACCCTCATAGACCAGCAGGCGTTCATCAGCCATCCTGATCTGCTGCCGACCGCTTTCAATGACCTTGTCAGCGCCACCCGACCTTGCGCCCGCGATCAGCCGAAGCGCTCCTGACTGCCGCATGATCTGACCTGCGGGGCCAAGCAGCTCGATGTCACCACTGCGTCTGTCGACAAGAAAACTCGGAGCATTCGAGGGAAAAACGAAGTGATCGTCCTGTTCGGCCAATTCGTGGGTCAGGCTGCGCCAGTAGCCATTGTCATCCTGGTAATGAATCGGGACAGAAGACTTGATCGTCGTCCGGGTTTGATTGTCATTGAGGATGGTTCTGGAATGGTCGGTACGCAGATGCACCAACTCATACAGCGCGCGGTCATAGGACTTTTCGCGAACAGCCATTTGCAGTTCGGGGTGCGCATGATGCGACTGAGGCACCTCGGCGAAATCGATGGCGTGCAGGGGAGTTGAGCACAACAGCACGACTGCCAGCGCGAGAGGGAAGGCGAACACTTTCATAAGAACTGCACTCTTGATGATTGTCTGCTGATCCGGCATGAGCCGCTTGCTCCAAACCTTGTGTCGGCTTTAGGCAACAACCAGCAGCGGATGGCTAACTAGTGGGCCACTAGTGGTCCTTCAACCTAATAATTTAGGATTCAGTTGGTCTGTCAGCGACGCACAGCGGCTTTACTCAAAAAAACGCCAATCTGCTTGATTGGCGCCTCTATATAGTTATACCCCCGCTTGCCTGGAGAACGCAAGGCAGTCTAAAACGGAGTCCCGTTGACGTTCACGGCATTCAGCTGGAATTCTTCGGGCGCCTCTTCCGGGGCCGGGATCCATCGGCCGCAGCAGTCGCGGCTCTGCAAACAGGGGGCGGTCATTGTGCGCAGGGAGGCCGATGAAACTGCCTTCGCCCCCGCGCGCAGGGTCCCACCATGCACCGGTCAACCCACCTTGAAAGACTGGTCGCCAGCGGCAGCCGAACCCAGCACCAGCAACACACCCAAACACCACCCTGATTAGCGTTGTGTCTCAGCAGAGGCCGGCAACATCGAGGATAGTCGACGCCGCAAGCCGTCCTCGGGTGGGGGATTTCGCTGAAGGCCTCGCCACGCGTCGAACTGAAGCGGAATTC
>SKQI01000269.1 GCA_007119095.1 Wenzhouxiangella sp.
CCATTACCGGCCATTGATGCTGAAGATCCGGGCCCGTCAGGATTTACCGGCTCGCTGGTCGTGGCTGAATTCGCAAGTCTTGAAGCCGCCCGGGCCTGGGCTGATACCGACCCTTACATACACTCCGGTGCCTGGCTGGATGCGGATGTAAGGCCGTTCAAGGCCGTGCTGCCATGACGCTCGAGCGAGTCGAACAGATTCGGCAGCGCTTGCAGCAGCGCCTGTCGCCCAGCGTCCTTGATGTGATCGATGAGTCGCATCTGCACGTCGGTCATCCGGGCGCGCGAGATGGTCGCGGTCATTTCCGGGTCAAGATCGTCTCCGACGTTTTTCACGGACTGCCCCGACTGGCTCGGCACCGCCGAATCTACGGTGCGCTGGGGGAACTTATGCAAACCGATATTCATGCACTCTCCATAGAGGCTTATTCCAGCAATGAGATTTAACCTGCTCCTGTCCTTGTTTCTGATCGTCACCCTGGTTGGCTGTGGCGACAGTCATGACCGTAACCCGCTGATTGATGACGAAGACGTGATACTCGTCCTGGTCGATGGTCAGCCCATCACATTGCCCATGCTCGAATTCATGATGGGGTCGCGTGGCATAACGGAAGACGACCATGAAGGCATGCGCGAACTGCTGGAGGAGTTGATCAGGCTGCAGGCTGTAGCCAACGCCGCACGCGCCGATGGCCTGGACCGGGAGCCGGCGGTGCGGGCACGACGGATACTGCGTGATCTGGAGGTGCTACAGCTGCGTTATTTCGACCGCCTGTATCACGAGTATCCGCCCACCGATGAGGATATTCAGGCGGTCTACCAGACCCAGCTTGATCGGGCCGGCGGGCTGCAATATCAAATCGAAACCCTGGTCTTTCCGGCGCAGGCCGATGCGTTGACGGCGCTGGCTGCCGTTGAGGAGGGCCAGAGCGAATTTCAGGAATTGGTGGCTGAGAGAGAAGCTGCAGGTGAAACGTCGGTTGAATCGTTCTGGGTGGGCGCCACCCAGGTGCCGGAGGATGTCGCCTCGCTGCTGCAAGCAGCCGAGATCGGCGACGTTATTGGCCTGCCGTTACAAACCCCCACCGGATGGCGGGTGCTGCGCCTGGCTGATACCCGGCAGGCGGACGTGCCTTCGCTGGATGAAGTTCGCGAAGGCATCGCCCGCCACCTGGTACGCCAGCGCGTCGAGGCGATGGTCGAAGATCTTTATGAGCAATCCGAAATCACCCCCATGCTGCCGCTCGAGGAAGTCGAGTAAAGGCTCAAGTCAGGAGCTGATCAGGGCAGGGTGACGGCTGGCGGCGGCGTCCAGCCTTCGGCACGGTGTTCCGCGACCACGGCGGTATAGATGCCGCCGCGGACGTTGAAATCGGCGGTCAGGCGCATGAATCGCGGCTGCACGGCGTCGACCAGGTCGCCAAGAATGCGATTGGTGACGGCTTCGTGGAAAGCACCCTCGTCGCGGAAGCTCCAGACGTAGTTTTTCAGGGCCTTCAGTTCGACGCACAATTTGTCTGCCACGTACTCCAGAGTCAGTTCGGCAAAATCAGGCTGACCGGTTTTCGGGCACAGGCAGGTAAACTCGGGAATCCGGATGCGAATGGTATAATCGCGCGCCGGGTGCGGGTTGGGGAAAACTTCCAGATCCCTGCTGGGCTGGCTGGGCATGATCAAATCCTCGGTTGCATGTTTCGAAACGGCAAGATTAAAACAAAAACTGGCTGGTAAAGACGTCAATGCGACTGACCGCGATCAAACTGTCGGGCTTCAAATCCTTTGTCGAGCCGACAACCGTCAAGTTTCCTTCCAACCTGATGGGCATTGTTGGCCCGAATGGCTGCGGAAAATCGAACATCATCGATGCGGTGCGCTGGGTGATGGGCGAAAGCTCGGCGCGTCAATTGCGCGGCGAGTCGATGAGCGATGTGATTTTTTCCGGCTCCAGCGCCCGCAAGCCGGTCGCCACGGCCACCGTAGAGCTGGTGTTCGACAATGCCGATGGCCGCGCCGGCGGCGAGTATGCCAACTACAACGAAATTTCGGTCAAGCGCCAGGTTAGTCGCGACGGCCAGTCTGCCTATTTCCTCAACGGCACCCGCTGTCGCCGTAAGGACATTACTGATCTGTTCCTGGGCACCGGCCTGGGACCGCGCAGCTATGCGATCATCGAGCAGGGGATGATCTCGCAGATAGTCGAGGCGCGGCCGGAAGAACTGCGCGGGTTTCTGGAAGAGGCAGCCGGTATTTCCCGCTACAAGGAGCGTCGGCGCGAAACCGAGAATCGGATCCGGCACACCCGCGAGAACCTTGAGCGGCTGCGTGATTTACGCGAAGAAGTCAGCAAACAGCTCGACAAACTGCGTCGGCAGGCGCGCGCGGCCGAGCGCTATCGTGAACTGAAAGTGCGCTACCGGCGCGATGAGGCACGCCTGCTGGCACTGCGCTGGCGCGAATTGAAGCAGCGGGCCGAGGCTGAATCCAAGGCCTTGAAGGCGGTGGAAAATCGTCTGCAGGAGGCGCTGGCCCGGCAGCGTTCGGCAGAAAAAAAGCTGGAAAGCCTGCGCCAGGAGCAGCACCAGGCCGGTGAACTCGCTGCCGGTATTCAGGGCGAGCTCTACGAAGTGGCCGGGGAAATCGCCCGGCTGGAGCAGGCCATTGAGCATCAGCGCGAACTGCGCCAGCGCCGCCAGGCCGAGCACGCAGAGACCGAGTCGCAGCTCAACGAGCTCAAGCAGCACCTGGTGCTGGACAAGGCGCAGGTCAAGGAAACCTCGGAACTGATTGCCGAGCTCTCGCCCCGGCTTGAACAGGCCAGGGAGTCCGAGGCTGCCGCTGCCGACACGCTGGAGCAGGCGGAGGCCGCGTTGGGCAAATGGCAGCAGCAGTGGCAGGAACACCAGAACCAGGCGGCTCAGACTCGCGGCCGGGCCGATTTGCTGCGCCAGCGCATAGAGCATCTGGATGACCGCATGAACCGGGCCGCGGCGCGTCTGAAATCCTTGGCCGATCAATCCGGTGAAGCGATTGGCGAGCGGTTGCAGCAGGACAAGGAGCAGGCCGAAAACGCCCTGGCTGCCGCTGATCGACAGCTTGAACAGGCGCGCGAGCGCGCAGAGACCCTGACCGAATCCATCGATCAACAGCGCACTGCCATCGAGGCGCTGCGCAACGACCTGGAACAGGCCCGGGCCCGTCGGCACGAGCGCAAGGGCAGGCTGGAATCGCTGCGCGTGCTCAACCGAAAGCGCGATGATGACGCCAAACTGCAGCGCTGGATGAAGGCTAACGGCATCGACCCGCAACAACGGCTGCTGGAGCAGATCACGGTCAGTGATGAGACTTGGTTGCCAGCCGTGGAAACGGTGCTGGCGAACTGGCTTACAGGAGTGCAGGTTGACGATAGCGAGGCCTTGCTTACCGAGAAGCTGCCCGCTTCAGGCCTGGTTGTTGCTGACCAACGCGAGCTGGCGGCACCAGCCGACAGTCTGGCTGAGTTGGTGACCGGTGCCGGTGCGTTGACCGAGCTTCTGGCACGCGTGCATCGGGCAGACACGCTGGAACAAGCCCGTGAGCAACTTCCGCGCCTGGGTAGCGGGGAATCAGTCGTCACCGCCGATGGCCTTTGGTTGGGCCAAGGCTGGATGCGCCAGCCCTCCTCGGTGGCCAGTGAAGGCGGGCTGTTGAAGCGTGAGCAGGAGATTCGTGAACTGGACGCGGCCATCAAGGCCGACTCCGAGACCATCGAAACTATCGAAAAACGCCTGGCTGAAGAGCGCCAGTCACTGGCCGAAGCCGAGCAGCAGGCGCGCGCGGAGCAGGTGTCGGTCAACGATTTGCAGCGCGAGCGGGCCCAGGTCCAGGGGCAACTAACCGGTATCAACAGCCGTTTGGAAACCATCGAGCGCCAGCGCAAAGCGGCCGCGGAGGAAACAGCCGAGCTCGAGGCGCGTCAGCAGGAAGATGCCAAAGCGGTCAGCCAGTCTCGCAGCGATATGCAGGAAGCCCTGGCGGCGATGGAAACGGCGGAAGTCAATCGCGAACCCCTGCGGGCTGAAAAGTCGCGCCTGGATGAGGCGCGAGAGCGAGCAAGACGCGAGCAGCGCGAGGCTCGCGAAGCGCGTGAATCCCTGTCGCTGAAGCTTGAATCCAGCAAGGCTGGGCTGGAATCGTTGCGCCAGTCGATCGAGCGCATGGATAACCAGGTCGGGCAGTTGCAAAGTCGCTACCTGGAGCTGTCGCAGGCATTGGCCGAAGGGGACGGCCCGGTCAAGGCGCAGCAAGCCGAACGTGATGCGCTGCTGGACAATCGTTTGAAAATTGAAGGACGGCTGCGCGAGGCCCGTGCTCATCTTGAACAGCTGGAAGCGAGCTGGCGCGAGCAGGATAGTGACCGTCAGCAGGCCGCGGCGGAGGCCGAGGAGGTCCGCAGTGAGCAGTCCAGCCGTCAGCTGGCATTGAAGGAAACGGAGCTGAAGTCCGAGTCGTTGGCAACCCGCATTCAGGAACTCGACGCCAACCTGGAGCAACTGCTTGAGGAACTGCCGGAAAGCGCGGAAACTCAGCGTTACCAGGCGGAGTTGGAGAAGCTGGAAGAGAAGATTCGGCGTCTGGAGCCGGTCAACCTGGCTGCCATCGAAGAGGCCGAAACCGAAGCCGAGCGCAAAGCCTACCTGGATCGCCAGCACGAAGATCTGGAAGAAGCGCTGGCGACGCTGGAGAAGGCCATCGAACGAATTGATCGGGAGTCCAGAACCAAGTTCCGAGAGACCTTCGAAAAGGTCAACAAGAACATGGAAGCGTTGTTCCCACGCTTATTCGGCGGTGGTCATGGTCACCTGGAAATGGTTGGCGATGACTGGCTGACCGCCGGGGTTGCCATCATGGCCAGGCCTCCCGGCAAGCGGATCGCCAGGATTCACCTGATGTCGGGCGGAGAAAAGGCGCTGACGGCAGTTTCGTTCGTGTTCTCGATCTTCAACCTCAATCCAGCACCTTTCTGTCTGCTCGACGAGGTTGATGCACCGCTGGATGATGCCAATGTCGGGCGTTTCTCGGAAATGGTGCGTGAGATGTCGGAGCAGGTTCAGTTTCTCATTGTTACCCACAACAAGGTAACCATGGAAGTTGCGCACCAGATGCTGGGTGTGACGATGCGCGAGCCTGGTGTCTCTCGCCTGGTCAGCGTCGACCTGGACAAGGCCGTCGCTCTGGCTGAAGCGTGATCAGGCGTTTTGCCGAACGCGGCCCGAACTGTTGGGCGCGGGCAACGATTCGTAGGTATTTCGTCGCCAATTGATTAAAATCAAAGGCTGACTTGCAATGGCAGTGAATGATCGTGGATAACCTGCGCTTGATTCTGATCGTGCTCGGCGTCATCGTCCTGGCGGCCATCGTGCTGTTGCACAAGCCAGCCGGACAAAGCCAGCGCAATCACGCACGCTGGTTGTCCGGGCGAAAAGAGCCGCGCCTGGGGGGGGAGGATCGTTCTGATTCCGGCGCACCGCCGGCTCGGCAACGACACCTTGAAACGCCTGCTTCTCCGTCCAACCTGGCTGCAGGCCTGGCTTCTGCCCGGCTCGTTTCGGCGGAAGACGAACTCGATCTGGATGATTCCGAATCCGATGTTCCCCGACGCCAGGCCGCGCCGGACAAGATTGTCACCTTGTATGTCAAGCGCAAGGAAGAGCGACGCATCAAGGGATCGGAGTTGCACAACGCCGCTGGCAAGGCCGGCTTGAGCTTTGGCGAAATGAATATCTTTCACCGGCTCCACGAGGGGGCCAGCGATCCGGTCTTCAGCATGGCCAATCTGACCGCCCCCGGTCATTTCGACCCGACGAACTGGGACGGTTTCGATACCTCGGGCGTCACCTTCTTTACCACCTTGCCGGCCCCCGTCAGTGCGCTGGATGCCTGGGATGCCATGCTGGCAACGGCCCGTCGCATGGCGGAACTGCTCGAAGCTGAAGTGCTTGACGATAATCGCTGCCTGGTGACGCGACAGCGCATTGCCCAGATGCGTGAAGAAATGCGCGAGTACGATCGAAAACACGGCCTCGGGCGCTCTGTCTAAGCCGATGGCCGATCAGACAACCCGTCGGCGTGTCGACAGCCTGCGTCGCGAGCTCGATGACCACAATTACCGTTACTACGTGCTCGATGATCCGTCTGTTCCCGACGCCGAGTATGATCGTCTGCTGTCCGAGCTGGAGCAGCTCGAGCAGGCGCATCCGGAACTGATCACCGCCGACTCGCCCAGCCAGCGCGTGGGCGCAGCTCCGGCTGCAGGGTTCGAGACGGTCGCGCACCAGGTGCCCATGCTGTCACTCGCCAACGCGTTCGAGCAGCAGGAGGTACGAGAATTTGACCGTCGGATTCGCGAACAGCTTGATCTCGAGCTGATCGATTATGCGGCCGAGCCAAAACTGGACGGAGTCGCGATCGCGCTGCGCTACGAGCGCGGTGAGCTGGTGCTGGCTGCCACCCGGGGTGATGGTCGCAGCGGCGAAAATGTGACCTCGAACGTGCGCACGATCCGCGCCATTCCGCTCAGGCTTCGTGGCCGGAACGCGCCGCCCGTGCTTGAAGTGCGGGGTGAAATCTTCATGACGCGCTCAGGCTTTGCTGCGCTGAACAAGCGTCTCGGCGAGGCGGGCGAAAAGACCTTCGTCAATCCGCGCAACGCCGCTGCTGGCAGCTTGCGCCAGCTCGACCCTGACATCACCGCCAGCAGGCCGCTGCATTTCTATTGCTACGGCGCGGCTACCACCGAGGGCTTGCCGGCGCGCCACAGCGAAACATTGGAAGCCCTGCGCGAGCTGGGCTTTCCGGTCAGCAGCCAGGTGCAACGCGTACAGGGTGCCGATGGCCTGCTGGACTATCACGCCCGCACCCTGGCGGCTCGCGATGGGCTTGATTACGACATCGACGGCGTGGTTTACAAGGTCGACGACCTCGACCAGCAGCGCGAAATGGGGTTTGTCAGTCGCGCCCCACGCTGGGCACTGGCGCACAAGTTTCCGGCGCAGGAAGAGGTCACGCGCCTGTTGGATATCGAAGTGCAGGTCGGTCGCACCGGGGCGCTGACGCCGGTGGCGAGACTGGAACCAGTGTTTGTGGGTGGCGTGACCGTTACCAACGCTACGCTGCACAACATGGACGAAATCCGGCGCAAGGATATCCGCCCCGGAGACCGGGTGATAGTCAGACGCGCCGGCGACGTGATTCCGGAAGTTGTGCGCTCGGTACCGGAGCACCGGCCGAAGGACAGCCAGCCCTGGGACATGCCCGAGCAGTGCCCGGCCTGTGGATCGGCAGTGGAGCAGGTCGAAGGCGAAGCAGTAGCACGCTGCACCGGTGGGCTGGTTTGCCCGGCCCAGCGCATGCGCGCGCTGGAGCACTTCGCAGGCCGCGCGGCGATGGATATCGATGGTCTCGGCACACGCCTGATTCAACAACTGGTCGAACGCGACCTGGTCAAGAGCCCTGCGGACCTGTATCGGCTGGACGTGACGACGCTGGCCGATCTGGACCGCATGGCCGAAAAATCTGCCAGCAACCTGGTTGATGCGCTCGAGCAAAGCAAACGCCCGAGCCTGGCACGATTGCTGTTTGCGCTGGGCATCCGCGAGGTGGGAGAGGTGACGGCAGCCGGTCTGGCACGCCACTTTGGCTCGCTGGAACGACTGGCCGAGGCCAGTATGGATGAATTGACCGCGGTTGCCGATGTCGGGCCGGTGGTTGCCGAGCATGTCCGAAATTTCTTCGACGAACCACATAATCGGCAGGTCATCAAAGACTTGCTAGAGGCGGGCGTTGAATATCTGCCTGAGGAAGTGGCGACGGAACAAGATCTGCCGCTGGTTGGTAACACCTACGTGCTGACCGGAGCCCTGGAGACGAGAACACGTTCAGAGGCGAAAGCAGCGCTTGAAGCCCTGGGGGCAAAGGTTTCCTCAAGCGTTTCCAGAAAAACCACGGCGGTGATTGCGGGTAACGATCCGGGTTCGAAGCGCGACAAGGCCGAGAGCCTGGGTGTCCCCGTGCTGGACGAGGACGGACTGATTCAGCTGTTGACGTCTTGAGCCGGGTTTGGGATGGATCAAAGACCGGTCTACTTTTCCGGTCTAGAATAAACCTTGAAATAAAACGCAGCACAACGGCCATTAAGCGGCCAGGCCTATAGGAGAAGCTCATGTCTGACAACATCAAGGAAATTCTCGTCCCCGTTGACGGTTCGGTGAACTCGATCCGCGCGGCACGCTTTGCCATGGAAATGGCCTCGGCGATGAGTGTGGGTGTTCGCCTGTTTTACGTGTTCCCGGCGGCATCGGTCGAGATCATCGGCATGGCCGGCATGTCGCGGGCTGATATCGACCAGGCTGCCCAGGCTGCCGCCCAGCGCGCGTTCGACGAAACCCGAGAAGCCCTCGGCTCGGACATGATTGAAGGCGTTGAACAGGAAACCTCCATTGGCGATCCGGCCGAAGAAATCATTCGCTACACCGAAGACGATCAGACGGTCATGGTCGTGCTGGGTCGACGTGGCCTTTCCAGGATGAAGTCCCTGATGCTGGGCAGCGTCAGCGACAAGGTCATCCGGCACGCCCGCAGTCCCGTCACTGTCATTACCTGACTGCCGTTTCGCAAGGGGCAGAACCCCGCCATCTCGGCGGGGTGTTGCGATATGTCTCGCGCAGCATCTGATTGCATTCGAAACAGGGTCGTTGAATCCGGGGGCTGGAGCGCGCTGGCCTGCTTGACAGCGGTGACCAGCTCAGCGCAATACGCAAGCGTCCGATAGCTGACGATCACAGCTATCCAGACCAATCATGTACGCTTGGTGGATTCACCACCGTCAGGTATGCATGAATGACTCAGGTCGCAATCAATGGCGTGCAATTGCACGTTGAACAAA